>CAINBK010000056.1:0-5067 GCA_903846615.1 uncultured Bacteroidota bacterium | reverse complement strand
TTACGAATACAACGCATGAGTCAGCATAAACCTTCTATTTCACCTTCATTTAGCTATGAACCGCTCGAGGAAACCCTGGATTTACCTCCTCGTGCCGAAAAAATGTTGATTGGGATTCCGCGGGAAACTGCTTTTCAGGAAAACAGGATTGCCCTGACTCCTGATGCTGTAGGGGTGCTGGTCAGTAACGGACATGAGGTAATGATTGAACAAGGAGCTGGAGAGGGGTCGCATTTTAAAGACAAGGATTATAGTGAAGCTGGCGCTCGCATTGTACACGATCGGGCCACAGTTTATCAGGCGCCCATCCTAATTAAAAGCGCACCGGTCATCGAAGAGGATTTGCCCTTGTTGCAGTTAAATCAGTTGATTTTTTCTCCTATTCATCTTTCAGTTTTACAGCCTTCGATCTTGCAAAAGATGATGGAGAAAAGAATTACTGCTATTGCCTATGAAAACTTGAAAGATGATAGCGGGTCTTATCCTATTGTACGGAGCATGAGTGAGATAGCTGGTAGTGCAGTGATGCTGATTGCCGGACAATATTTGGGTTCAGCTAATCATGGTAAAGGAGTCCTTTTAGGAGGAATTTCCGGGATTGCTCCGGCCAAAGTAATTATTCTCGGAGCTGGAATTGTGGGAGAATACGCTGCAAGAACTGCATTAGCATTGGGTGCATCTGTTAAAGTATTTGATAATAATATCTACCGACTAAAGCGTTTACAGAATAATGTTGGTCAACGAATGTGGACCTCTGTAATTGAACCGCGCTTATTGGCTAAGCAACTCAAAACCTGCGAAGTGGCCGTGGGTGCGCTTTCTTCTGCTTCAGGCCGTACACCGCTAGTAGTCTCTGAAGATATGGTCAGCAATATGCGTCCCGGATCGGTGATCATTGATGTGAGTATTGACAGAGGTGGTTGTTTTGAAACTTCAAAAATTACTTCACACGAACGCCCTGTTTATACCAGCTATGGTGTGATTCATTATTGCGTGCCTAATATTCCATCTGGTTTTGCGCGCACGGCTTCACAAGCTATCAGTAACGTATTGATGCCGCTTTTATTGGATGCTGGTGAAGTAGGGGGATTTGAAAAATTGCTATGGAAAAAGATGCATTTACGCAACGGCATCTATCTTTTTAATGGGTCCCTTACTAATTATTATTTAAGTCAGCGTTTTGGATTGAAATACACAGACCTCAATCTGCTCATGACCAGCAGTAGCTGATTCTTATTTGTACTCACTCAACAAAAGTTGGTGTTGGCAGAATCTATATTCCACCGGATCATTGCTGGCAATAATCACAATACGATTTTCTGTATAGAGGGATAAAAGACGTTGATATAGTTCAATTCCATTCTGATCCAGGTTGGTACAGGGTTCGTCTAGTAGTAAAACAGGTGTATCGCAAAAAAAACTCTGCGCTAATTTTAATCGCTGTTTCATTCCTGAGGAATAATAACGGATTTCTTTGTGTGCGGCATCATTAAGTCCTACTTCTTCTAAAATGGAAAAACTATTTTTTTCTTTTATAAGTGGCTTGAATGATTGCTGAAAATCCAAAAGCTCTTGACCGGTCATTTCTTCAATCAGTTCTAAATATGGGGCTGCTAGGGCTACTTCTTTATAAATGAGTTCGTCCTCTATTGGTTGGTTAGTATTATCTCTGTAGCGGACTGTTCCTTCATTGAAAAAAAGTGCCCCACCAATAACTTGTAATAAAGTGCTTTTGCCGGAGCCATTAGGACCAATCAGCGCATAACTGTTGCCCGCACTGAATTCGTACGTTAAACGACGGAAAATCCAGTCTCTATTAAATCGCTTTCCGAGATCAGACAGAGAGATCGTCATCGGTTGCTCCTTTGGTAAATCGTTTGATGATGCCGCGATTACTTTCCCGGACAAAAGTGACTATTTCATCGCGTTCGTCTGAAGCCGCCATTTCTTCTTCCAAAAATTCTAGTGCTTGACTGGTATTGAAACCTTTATTATATATGACCCGATATATATCCAGGATATGATTGATTCGTTCTACGCTGAATCCTCTTCTTTTTAGGCCCACAGAATTTACCCCTGCATAGCTGAGTGGATTACGACCAGCTTTGATATAAGGAGGAATGTCTTTGCTAACTAGCGAACCTCCGCTTACAAACGCATGCGCGCCAATATTGACAAACTGATGAACAGCACACATTCCCCCGAGAATTGACCAATCGCCAATCACAACGTGTCCGGCTACCTGGGTATTATTACTGGTAATTACATGATCACCTACAATACAATCATGTGCAAAGTGGCAATAGGCCATGATCATACAGTTTTTTCCGATCACGGTTTTTTCGCGATCCTTGGTTCCTCGGTTAATGGTCACAAATTCACGAATAGTGGTGCCATCTCCGATATGTACAGTAGAATATTCTCCGTCGAATTTCAAATCCTGTGGCGTGGCGGCAATAACAGCTCCGGGAAATATTTTACAGTTTTTCCCGATCCGTGCCCCTTCCATAATGGTCACATTTGAGCCCACCCAGGTGCCCTCACCAATCTGAACGTCTTGATGAATTACCGAAAACGGATCGATCTTGGCGTTAGGCGCCACTTTTGCGTTAGGATGGATGTAAGTATGGGGATGAATCATGTAAGGGGGCAAAGATAACTTTAATTAGTAATTTTGCAGTTGTGAATCCGCAATTTGACATAGTCGCCTTAGCTGCACAGGAATCGTTTACCCTTGATTATCAGGATCTTTTGTACGATCGTGTCCAACAAATTCCAGGGTCTATTCAATACAGTATCAAGCGGTATCGTAAGCAACCTCACTGGGATTTAGAGGATATGGGGATGCTAGTTTACCATTACGAAAAATCTGCTACCGCGGGTCGGTATTTGGAGCTGCATTATTGTTTAAGTGGCAATGTATACTGTAAACAAAAAGATAAGGAGTGTGACAGTTGTCAGTTTTCGGCTTCTCCAAATTGCTTGGAGCGTGTAGAGTCGGTGGACCTGGTCAGTTTCCGCTTTTCGCCCAGTCAGGTTAGTCAATTTGTAAAAGGCAAAAAGCCAGCGAGTTTGTTGGATCAATTGCTTCAATTCAAGCATCCATTGCCTTTTAAAAAATCGCAAACCTTATCGGATAAAACAGCACAGGTTTTAGAAACTATTTTAAATCATACCTATACCGATACCCGAGAAAATATTTTTATAAATGCCCAAACCCAAATGCTGTTGTTGTATACACTGGACAGTATGATGGGAGAAGAATCATCGGATACGGTCTCTTGTAAGTTTTTGGAAAATGAGGCAGATCGAGATAAGATTATGCTGGCGCGTGAGATATTAATCAAGCAGATCGGGGAGCCTATCACCATTAAAGAATTAAGCCGAAAAGTAGCTATCAATGAGTGCTATTTGAAGAAAGGATTCAAAGAGTTATTTGGTACCACGGTATTTGATTTTTATCAAAGCCTTCGGATGGAGCATGCTAAGTTTTTATTGTATGAAAAGGGATTAACCGTGACCGAGGTTTCCCTGCTATTGGGCTATTCTTCCATCTCCCACTTTTCCACGGCTTTTAAAAAGCATACCGGCTGCAAGCCCTGTGAATTGTTACGATAATTGTTAATTATATTTTATACTTTTCAAATTCAAATGGTTTGGGGCAATATTGTATTTATCATTCCGTTGAAAAGTTTTTAAGATCCAAAACCGACGTTTCTACATGAGAATTTCCGTTTCTTTAATTGTGCTGACTTTAATTGGGGTGCTAATCGCTTGTACCCATGAACCTACCAACCCGAATGGCAGCACAACTCCACCCACAATCAGCAGCAACTGCAGTCCCGATTCTGTTTATTTTGTAAACGAGGTCATGCCTATCATCGCCTCTAATTGTGCGATGAGTGGATGTCATGATGCAATCACCCGCGCCGAGGGAGTGGTATTGATCAATTACGCTACAGTCATGGAATACGTGAGAGCCGGTAATGCTTCCCGAAGTGAATTATACGAGGTAATTGTAGAAACAGATCCTGATAAGCGAATGCCCCCGCCGCCTCGCAGTCCATTGACTGCGTCACAAATTGCCAAAATCCAAAAATGGATTAATCAGGGAGCAAAAAATAACTCTTGCGTCGGTAGTTGTGATACAACCCAGTTTACGTATGCCGCTGTAATCAAACCTATGATGGATAATAAATGTGCGGGTTGTCATAAGGCAGGCAATCTCGGGGGTAATGTGGATGTATCGAGTTATAATGGAACCAAAGTGGTAGCATTAAATGGAAAGTTGTTGGGAAGTATTTCTCATCAGTCAGGATTCTCTCCAATGCCAAAGAACAGCGCCAAGCTTTCTGATTGTGAAATTACACAGGTACGTCGCTGGATTGCAGCGGGATCTTTGAATAATTGATTGATCGAATATGAAAAGTAAATTCACTTATATTTTTATTGCAACCTTATTGCTTACCCTTTCGGCCTGTTATTACGATCACGAAGAAGTTTTATATGGTGCCGGATCCAATCAGCCCTGTACAGATTCGGTTGGTACAGTTTCTTATGCGCAAAAAGTAGTACCCATTTTACAAACTAGTTGTTATGGTTGTCATTCCGGAAGTTTTCCCTCCGGCAATCAGTTGATGGGAACTTACACTGCGGACAAGGCAATGGCTCAAAATGGAAAATTATATGGTTCTATCAGCCATGCTGGTGGTTATTCTCCTATGCCAAAAGGCGGCGCTAAACTCAGCAATTGTCAAATTGCCACTATTAAAAAATGGATAGATGGCGGCATGCTGAATAACTAAACCTTAGTATGAAAAAGAATTTCAAAATTATTGTACCGCTTGTTTTATTAATAGTAGCACTGGGTGCTTGGTATGTTTATAGTGAGTATAATCGCAAGCCCGCCAGTATGGAAAATACTAGGGCAGATTTTGTCACCAACGCTGCCACCTTAATTGGCGCCTTTGAGGAAAATGAAGTAAAAGCTAATCAACAATACTTAGATAAGGTAGTTGAAGTGGAGGGGGCTATACGTACTGTTAGTCAAGATGATGCTGGATTGTA
>CAINBK010000055.1:0-9100 GCA_903846615.1 uncultured Bacteroidota bacterium | reverse complement strand
GGTTTGGTAGGCTAATTGTCCCTGCCGGCTTTTTTCAGAATAACCCTTTAAGCCAAAGAGTCCGGCGGCATTCCCTTTATTAATTGCTATTTCCAGATAACCTGCGCTGTTGAAAAGGGCCAGTTTTTCCCCTTCTGAAACATCGGCATAGCTTTCGCTCAGCTGGTCGATTGTTTCGTCACCCCGGAAAATGATACGAAATCCGCGTCCTTTTCTGTTCTCTTCGAATTGCTCTCGTGTGATATTGACAATTACATTTTCAAAACTGTCAATAAAAATAATCTGTCCCTCTATAAATTGTTGCTCAATGATGGGCTGCAAGTGCTTCTTTTCCTGAAAGCGTATATCGGGAGTTCCCAACCGCTGTATTGCTTCTCCCTTGTTGATTCGATTAACCACATTTCCCATCACCTCAGTCAACTGGAGTGTAGTTTTACTGATGGTTTCATCAAGGGGGATTCCAATTACCATTGCAGGGGTGCCTTCCAGAATCATACTCAGTAATCCATTATCGGCTGTTAGAAAATAGTGATCCTGATGAAAGGCAAGCAGTAATTGCTTGGGTGGAATTGCAAATAAGTCTACCAAAATAAGATGAAAGCTAAATGGAGGAAAGTGACGAATGGCACTTCTACAGACATAAGAAGCCTGTGGGTAATTGAAAGGGGGAATATGATGAGAAATATCAATTAGTTGGGCATCCGGAATCAATTGAAGTAATTGTGCCTTGATGGCTCCAACTAAATAGTCTGGGCTGCCAATGTCGGATGTAAGCGTGATTAGCGCCATAATTTACTGGATCAGTTTACCATCTTTAAAAAAGAACCGGTGTACTAATTTATCTGCCCATGCAGGAAAGAATCGGTTTAAGAAAACAGTTCTTTTACCGGTGAAAGTAAGCACCAGCGTTCTTTTTCTTTTGAAAATAGAATCAAGAATATGTCTTGCACATTCGCTTGCAGACATCATTTTACCCTCATCCATGGAAGTTTCTCCATGTGCTTCTGCGTCTTTATTCAACGCAGCATGTCTGATGTTGGAAGTAGTAAAACCAGGGCAGACCCACATCACATGGACACCTTCTTCCATCATTTCGGTACGCAAAGATTCTAGCCAGCCCTGTAAAGCAAACTTGCTTGCTGAATAGCCACTTCGGCCAGGTAACCCTCTGTACCCTGCAATGGAGGAAACGCCAACAATGGTTCCTTTTCGTTCAATAATCGATGAAAGTGCAAATCGAGTACAGTATACCGTGCCAAAGAAATTTATATCCATCACGTTACGGATCACTTCAATGGAGGCATCTTTCATCAGCGCTCGCATGGAGATACCAGCATTATTGATTAATATGTCTATTCCGCCAAAAGCTGAGCATGTGCGTTCTATAAATAATCGACAATCATTTTCACTGCTCACATCCGTTACCATGCAATGAAGAGAACTGTTCGGAAACTCCTTTTGTAATTGGTAGATTTTATCCTGTTTCCTGCCACAGGTAGAGACACGGGCGCCAGCATTCAGTAATTGCTCTACTAATGCTTTACCAATCCCGTCAGTGCCGCCTGTAACGACCACAACTTTTCCGCTGAAAAAATCCATTGATTGCATCTATCTACAAACCTACTTTAAAATTGAAGAAAAAGAGTTGATAAATCGACCTAAAAAGTTTTGGTGTAATTAGGGTAGGGGCTTATTTTTGCACTCCTAAAATTGGTTGATCTCGTAGCTCAGTTGGTAGAGCACAACACTTTTAATGTTGGGGCCCTGGGTTCGAGTCCCAGCGGGATCACAAAAAAGGCCGTCTCAAGACGGCCTTTTCTTTTTCTTATGCTTGTAATGCTTTTTGAAGGGTAGTCATCACATCTTTCTGGATCATTTTCTCAGCGAGGAGTAACATGTTCAGAAATGCTTTTTCGCCGGAGATGCCATGTCCGATCAATACAGGTTTGGCAACACCGAGGATAGGTGTTCCACCATAATCTTCAAAATTAAAACGATCAAAATAGGCATTTTGTACCTGTTGTTGTCTAGCAATATCGTAGATGGATTCAGCCATTTTGAGGATAATATTGCCGGTAAATCCATCACAGACCATTACATCCGCTTTGGACTTTAAGATGTCCCTTCCCTCAATATTACCAATGAAACGAATAGTTTTATTTTCTTTCAGCAAAGGATAAGTAGCTTGGGCTAATTGATTTCCTTTTCCTTCTTCTTCACCAACGTTAATTAGTCCAGTAGTAGGTTCTTCGATTCCCAATATTTGTTGCGCATAAATAGAACCCATCGTAGCAAATTGGTTCAGTTGTTCAGGCTTACAATCTGCATTTAAGCCCACATCCAGGAGAATACCCGTTTTGCCGTCTGCTTTGGGGATAATGGTAGAGATGGTTGGGCGAATAACACCTTCCAAGGGTTTAATGCTGAAGTGCGTACCTACTAACATTGCGCCGGTATTGCCAGCACTGAGGAATGCATCAATCTTGTTGGCAGCTAATAAACCAAATCCAACCGCAATTGAGGAATCAGGTTTTTCTTTCAAGGCTCGAGTTGGATGCTCATTCATCCCTATGACTGTAGGGGCATGCTGAATAGTAAGAGCACTGGGTTCTATTCCATGCTCCATCAATAATTTTTCAAGTATAGGCTGATCACCTATCAGGCAAAGCGAAGAGGGAGATCCTGTATTCAAGTAGGATTTAACACCTTTTACGGCTTCCAGCGGCGCAAAGTCCCCGCCCATCATGTCAATACCAATCTTCATGCTTTTTTAAATGCGAAATTCCAAATCCAGCACCCGCGGGGTTCCGGTATTTGGAATTTGGTGAGCAAATAAATGCAATTAAGCCTTCAGAGGCGCTTTTTCAGCAACCAACTTGCCCTTATAATAAAGCTTTCCCTCACTTACATGCGCGCGGTGACGCAAGTGAGTTTCTCCTGTTGTACCATCTTGTGAGAGGGTAACAGCAGATGCTTTATAGTGAGTTCTGCGTTTAGCACTTCTCTGCTGACTGTGTCTTCGTTTTGGATTTGGCATACATTCCTATTTTGAGAATTATGATAAATTTTTAAATTGGTCTAATCCTTTCCAGATTGATTTTTTTTCAGTTTCTGACTCAGGATTCTGATTCATTTTTTTTAGTAATTCAAGTGCTGCTTTATTGCAATTGGGGCCATCCATTTTTTCAAACTCACATGCTTTTTGCATCGGGAGACTTAGATTAATAAAGTCGTAAATCCACTCTTCCACATTTAGATGACTTTCGCCATGGCTGATATAGAAAACATCTGGATCTTCTTCTTGCTCATTCATGAGGTCGGGCTCTTCCACCATCTTGACGGTAATCTTAAATTCGTCCCAAAGTTCAAGAGGCAGATTGCCATTGCAACGGTCACAGGTAACTTCAAGCGTGCCGCCAATCTCGAAAGTTAGCAGGAAAAATCCAGTCTGCTTTTCGAGTAAAAGACGAACATTGGCCTTGCAGTTTTTGAAGTCCTGTTCTTGAAATACTGTAAAGAACTTATCGCTGATCGGGTAAGTGAATTCATGAATCCCAGGTTTTAAACCCACAAAGGCAATATCGTACTCCCGGCGTTGACCCATAGTACTCCTTTTCAGCGTGCGCAAAGTTAAGATAAACTTTTCATACTTTTAGGCAAAGAAATATTTTATAATCATTTGATTATGAGTGAAATAAAAACGAATCCTGCGTCATCCCCCCTTTTGAGGCTAATCGGAGCCTTTCGCAAGAGGTGGGGCTGGGTAGTGCTTATTGTTTTTGCACTTGTAATACGGTTGTTCGCCATGAATGCAGAGCATGTAGAGGTCTATTATAGTCAGGGGATTTATCCATTTATATCCAGCCTCCTGAGAGGTGCATTAAATTGGTTACCCCTCAGTGTAGGAGATTTGCTGTATGGCCTGGTTGCTTTGTATGGCATTGGCAAGGCAATATCTATGATTAAACGAGTATTTGCCGGGTCGCACACGCCGACATATTGGTTAGCTGGTCTTCGGAAGTTTTGTTTTGCGGTTATAGTTGTTTACGTTGTTTTTAATTTATGCTGGGGTTTAAATTATAACCGTCTTGGTATTGGATATCAATTGAAGCTTCAGCCATCACTTGTAAGTCAAACTGAAATTGACACACTCACCGTTCATCTATTAACACAGGCAAATAGATACTCAGGCTTAGTTGGTAGCACAACTCGTCAACAATTCAAGCAAAAAGAAAAACTTTTTAACAGGGCAGAATCGGAAGTGCAGCAGGCTTCACTGCGTTATCCTTTTTTGGAAGCCAAGCTTGGAGCTGTTAAACCTTCGATATATAGTTATTTAGGTAACTATTTAGGATTTCAAGGGTATTATAATCCATTTACGGGGGAGGGGCAGGTCAACACTACTATTCCAGTTTTTTTGAGACCTTTTGTTGCAACACATGAAATAGCCCACCAGCTTGGTTATGCCAAGGAAAGCGAGGCGAACTTTGTAGGTTTTTTAGTTTGCAAAGATGCGCAAGAGCCCCTTTTCCGCTATGCAGCTTATTTAGATATGTATCTCTATGCGCATTCTATTTTATATCAGGTAGACTCCGCACGTGCCAACCAAATTCGGATGGAACGTAATAAGCAAGTTCAGGCGGATATACAGGAATTGAAATCCTTTTATCAGCAATATCAAACTCCATTGGAGGAGTTAGTGATGCAGGGGTACGACTATTTCTTACAAGCGAATGAACAGCCTCAAGGAAAGCAAAGCTACAGTCAGGTGTTGCGTTGGTTAATGGCCTGGGTAAGAAAAGAAGGGTGGGAAGCGTTGTGATCTAAAATTTGTTTCGCCACATCATGCTTTCTACCGGCTTGTTGGGCTGGTTGCTATACTTAGAATTTTTCTTCTGATTGTAGGCAACTTCGATCGGTCCTTCCACGGGGAAATAGATCAACTGCCCTATGGGCATGCCTTTATAAACTTTTACAGGCTGCTTAACGGAAATTTCCAATGTCCAGTTTCCGCAAAACCCAACATCTCCTTTTCCTGCGGTTGCATGAATGTCTATCCCCAGTCGACCTGTAGAGGATTTTCCTTCTAAAAAAGGAACATGCGCATGCGTTTCCGTGTATTCCTCTGTTACGCCTAAATAAAATATATGCGGATAAAGTACAATACCATCATCTGGAATTTCAAAATATTCGATGAGGTTATGTTTCTTGGCATCAATCTGATGCTCCTTGTACGTTGCCAATGTTTTTCCTAGGTGAACATCGTAAGAGTTGCTGCCCAAACACTCCCGAGTATAGGGAGAAATCTTGATGGTGCCTTTTTCAATCTCTTCTAAAATCCGAGTGTCAGAGAGAATCATAATCGTATATTCGTTTTGATTTGCGGCAAATTAATCAGGAATCGCTCCATTATGCCGATTATTTTTCAACAACAGCTTTCAGCCGGGGCCAAATTGGCCTTGTGGGAAATAACAGAATCGCTGTCTTTTTTTGAACAACACATCGATCCAGTTCGTCATATAGCCCATGAGGAAGTCAAAAAGCGACATTTGGCAGCCCGTGTGACCTTACTTGCCCTATTTCCCCAATTTCCATTAGCCCAACTAGTGTCAAGTCCAACCGGAAAACCATATCTGGAAGGAGATCCACAGTATGTCTCCTTTTCACATACCACAGATTTTGCAGCAGCCATTATTTCTCCGACTAGCCGTGTTGGTATTGATGTAGAAGGGGTGGGCGAACGCATATTTCGTATTCGTCATAAATTTTTAAGCGATCAGGAACAAGAATGTTTGCAGACTACACTAAAATTGGAAACACTGCAAGAAACAGAGGTGGCGGCCCAATGGCTTACGTTGTGCTGGTCTGCAAAAGAATCATTGTATAAATGGCAGGGCGAATCTGGAGTAGATTTTATTCGGGATCTGAAATTGAAATCGGTCTTACCTGAGGTCTCACAGCTACTTTTTGAAACAGCTTTTCAGGAAGAGCCTCTGCGTGTGGGGTACAAATGTTGGGATTCACATGTACTTACCTGGGTACACGCCTGATTTTTACTCGTCAGTGTCCAGGGGTCCGTCCTCCAATAAATTCAGGTTCACTTCGGCGCCAGCAATGCCCTCGATGGATCCTCGAATATGAGCAGCATTCAACAAGACTTTTTCCAATTGCTTTTCCCGGGACTTCCAAAGTTTTTCCATGGCATCTCGCTCTTTTTGAATAGAGATTTTCATGTTCATGAATCCCTCCCGAATTGCTTGCCACTGTGCAGAAAACTCACCACTGACCAAGTAATCGTACAGCAGTTGCATTTTGTCTCCCTTGTTTTCCTGATTGCGCGATTGTTGATTCAGTTTTATCAGTAGGTCACGCAAAATTTGAATGATAGGTTTAACTTCAGCAAAGGAGCAGATCCATACTCCTTCACGTTCTCCAAATTGCTGCATGTCTTTTGGGAATGCTTGCGTAACCAACACAGCCAGATCTGCACTTTGTGAAATGCGATCAGCTTTCAATTTTTCAATCCACTCTGGTGAAAACTCTTTGGTTCTTTTACTCTCGAAAATGATTCGCCCGCAAGGTTGCCCCATTTTATCACGAACCGTTTGTATGCAGTCAGCTCCTCTAACTCCTTTCCCCACTTCCTCAACTAAGTCAAAGGGGAAGGCAGTGCGTATCAATTCTTCTAATAATAATTCTTGTGCTTCACCCTGTGATTGCATACTTCCCTGCTCCACTTTACGTTTCATTTCTTCTGCCAGTTTTCGTTGGGCTTCCAATTTTTCTTCCATCTCTTTCAACCGTAACTGGTATTCGGTTTCTTTTGCGGCAAGTCGTTGATCTTCTAGTTTTCTTAAATCAATTGAAAGCTTTTCTCTTTCTTCTTGCAATTTTTTCTGAACATTTATTTCCAGTTCTTGCTCTTTGTCTTTTAATTCCTGTTCCTTTTTTAGAAATTCTAATTGCTGCTGACGGGCTTCTTTCAATTTATCCTCATAAGACTTATTGGTCTCTTGCAAGTGTGTGAGTTTGTTCTTGTATTCGGATTCAATATGCTCTCTGGTTTTTTGGGCGGCAATTTCTTCAATGCGTTTTTTCTCCTCCTCTAATTTTTGCAGGTATTCTTCGTTTTTTTTCTTCTTCCAATCTGCCGCTTCATTTCTAACTTCTTTTTCTATTTCCTCGCGGATCACTGCCTCCGGCGCAAATGGATGGCCACATTTTGGACAGGTAATTTCTATCGACATGGGTGGTGTTTGATCAAATTTACGAGGGAAGCCGCTCTTTTTTCGGAATCGAATAGGGGGTATTAGAAATTAAAAAGCCCTCCTGGTAGCAGGAGGGCTTCGTGCCCCGGATCGGAGTTGAACCGATACGGCCATTGCTGGCCACAGGATTTTAAGTCCTGCGTGTCTACCAATTTCACCACCAGGGCTTCGTGGTAAAAAAAATCCCCTCTTGGTTAAGAGAGGATTCTTTGGAGCGGAAGACCGGGCTCGAACCGGCCACCCCGACCTTGGCAAGGTCGTGCTCTACCAAATGAGCTACTTCCGCGGATAAAGAACTAGTTGCCTTTCGGCAACGGGAGGACAAAATTAGGGGTTTGTCCGATTTTAAAAAAGCCCTTTTGTTATTTGTACTTGGGGGTATACAGGGTGCTTTCCTGCACCGGAACGTCAATTTTCTCGTAGCGCTTCGTGTAGAGCATGGAACAAGCTCCAAACATAAAGGCGATGAGGCATCCAATTTGTAAGTAAAATAGAAAACCTGAAGAGGAAACCCAGTTGTGTTTAAAATCTGACTGCTGAATTTTTTCAAGTTCCTGCTGATATTCCTGTTGTGCGTTCATTTCAAAAAATTGTGGTGCAAAAATAAGGTGAAAAAAATTAAAAAATCAAGCGTTAGTGCCTGTGATCTCAAGGAAAGTTTTTTTGCCTTTTATGTAATAGTCCAAGAGAATCGAACCATTATAGCGTCCGGAAAGTTTGTTGGTTTTGGGGTCTTTATTACTAGCGTCACCAATACTTGAAAACAATTTTTTGATCAAGGCAAAATGAGATTTTGCTACTGCCCACCAGTAACCTGGATCTCCACTAAAAAGAGCTTTATAAGCTGCCAATGCATCAAGTGCAAAGCGTGTAGGTAAAACCCAACACAATGTAGTAAAGGGGAGGTTCTTGGCTAGCATCCACAAATTGTTCCGATAATTAAGGAATGTTTTCTGTGAATTACCCTTGGGGAGGGTACTACCGCCAACATGCCAAACAATTGATTTGGGGCAGGCGTAAATTTGATATCCTCTCCGCTGAAGTCGCCAACAAAGATCGATCTCTTCTTGGTGCGCAAAAAAGCTTGCATCAAATCCATTCATTTCATGAAATGCACGGGCTCGAATGCAGAATGCTGCACCACTGGCCCAGAAAATGGTAGCGGGTGTATTGTATTGTCCGTGATCTGTTTCGCAATCCTCTAGCACACGTCCTCGTGCAAAGGGGTAGCCAAAGCTGTCGATCCATCCTCCGCAGGCACCTGCATATTCAAATTGATTTTTATGATGAAAGGAAAGCAATTTGGGCTGACAAGCTGCAATTGTGGAATTGGACTCCATGAGGTCTACCATGGGTTCAATCCAGTCTGGACTTACTTCCACGTCAGAATTCAATAAGATATAATAACTAGCCTCTACTTCTTGCAAAGCTGCATTGTATCCCCCAGCATACCCTATATTTTGGGAGAGCTTTATTGTTTTGATTTGTGGATAATGCTGTTGTAGAAAAGAAACAGAATTATCGCTAGAGCCATTGTCGGCAACAATTAATTCCAGGTTTGGATAACTAGATTTTTCCAAGAAAGGCAAGAATTGTTCCAGTAAGGCTCTTCCATTCCAATTCAGGATTACAACAGCAACGCGCGGGTGGGGCATGGTTAAATTAATGCAGCAAAATTAGGGTAAGCCTGCTAATCCTCTTAAATTCGATGCATGCTTCGTGCTTTTTTGCATTGGAAAAACCTAGTGGCGCTATTAGCGATTCTGATTGTATCGGGCACTATCTTCTATTCTCAGTTTTTGGCAAAAAAAATTGCCATTCGAGAGCGACAG
>CAINBK010000054.1:0-3641 GCA_903846615.1 uncultured Bacteroidota bacterium | reverse complement strand
TTTTAGAGCGCGTTGAAAAAGCTGGTTCGCGTGAAAAGTTTGCTTCGACAGAAGCCTTGCAGGAGATGATTAGAAAAGAAATTGAATCAGTCTTTTCTAGTAGCTCAAAATCATCTACTTATGATTTTAAATCTGACCTCCCTAACAAGCCTTATGTTATATTAGTGGTAGGGGTCAATGGAGTTGGGAAAACCACAACGATTGGAAAATTGGCATACAACTTTAAAGAGGCTGGCAAGAGCGTTTTACTGGGGGCTGCTGACACTTTTAGAGCGGCTGCCGTAGAGCAATTAACCATCTGGAGTGAAAGAATCGGAGTTCCCATTGTAAAGCAAAAAACCGGCAGCGACCCCGCCGCAGTTGCATTTGATACGGTACAAAGTGCAATTTCAAAAAATACGGATGTTGTCCTAATTGATACAGCAGGTCGTTTACATAACAAAGCGCATTTAATGGAGGAGCTGAGCAAAATTAAAAGAGTAGTGCAGAAATCAATTCCCGATGCTCCTCATGAAGTGCTCTTGGTATTGGATGGCTCCACTGGCCAAAATGCACTTGAGCAGGCTCGTCATTTTGCTGCAGCAACGCCAATTACTGCTTTAGCCGTAACCAAGCTGGATGGCACTGCTAAAGGTGGAGTAGTACTTGCTATTGCGGATCAATTTAATATTCCTGTAAAGTTTATTGGGGTGGGCGAACAAGCAACTGATTTACTCGTATTTGATCAACAATCATTTGTAGAAAGTCTATTTTCTATTCAATCAAACGCTACAACATGAGAACACGTCAGCTTCATCCCCGAAAAGTAAATATCATTACGCTAGGTTGTAGTAAGAATATGGTTGATAGTGAGGTTCTGAGTGGACAACTTAGTGCTAATAATATTGAGGTAGTCCATGAGAATGCCAAACTTGATCACCAGATTGTGGTGGTAAATACTTGCGGGTTTATTGATAAGGCTAAGGAAGAAAGCGTCCAAACAATTTTGGAACAAGTAGAATTAAAGAAAAAAGGAAAGCTTGAAAAAGTGTATGTGACAGGTTGTTTAAGTGAACGATATAAGTCTAATTTAGAAGCAGAGATTCCAGAGGTGGACGCCTACTTTGGTACCATGGAGTTGCCTCTACTCTTAAAAACATTGGAGGCTGATTATAAAGCGGAATTGGTTGGCGAACGTTTGCTGGCTACGCCCAGTCACTATGCGTATCTAAAGATTTCCGAAGGTTGTAATCGGACCTGCTCATTTTGTGCTATTCCACTAATGCGTGGAGGTCATGTGAGCCGCAGTATGGAATCTTTAGTCGAGGAGGCTACATTGCTGGTGAGCAGAGGGGTTAAGGAAATCATGTTGATTGCGCAGGAGCTTACCTACTACGGGTTGGATTTATATAAGCGAAGAGCGTTACCTGAGTTGCTCAACAGACTTGCAGATATTAAAGGTCTTGAATGGATCCGCTTACATTATGCGTATCCTTCTAAGTTTCCTTTAGAAATACTCGATGTGATCAGAGACCGTCCTAATATTTGCAAGTATCTCGACATGCCTCTTCAGCATGCTTCTGACCGGATGTTAATGGCCATGAAGCGACAGATTACCCGATCTGAAATGGAAGAACTGCTTGCTTCCATTCGAAGTACAATACCTGGTATTTGCCTTCGAACTACACTGATTGTTGGTTTCCCTGGCGAAACAAGAGAAGATATTGAGGAGTTGAAAGAATTTCTGACCCAGCAGCAATTTGACCGCGTGGGCGTGTTTACCTATTCGCACGAAGAAGATACGTCTGCCTTTACGCTTGCAGATACACTGACGCAAGAGGAAAAAGAGGCGAGAGCACAAGAGATTATGGAGTGGCAACAGGATATCTCTTATGCTTTGAATCAGAAAAAGATTGGGCAGGAATTTCGGGTTATTGTCGACAAAAAAGAAGCCGGGCGTTATATCGCTCGTTCAGCAGCTGATTCAGTTGAGGTAGACAATGAAATTATCATCCAAACACAAAAAAAGCTAGCACCTGGACAATTTGTTACAGTTCGGATTACCAAGGCATACGATTACGATTTAGAGGGTGAACTAGTCGGATAAGGTCCCTTCAGGTTTATTATCTTCACAAAAACATCCTTTATGCAAGTAAAATGGCAGGGAGTTTATCCCGCATTGCTCACGCCCTTTACTCAAGATGACAAACTCGATTTTTTGTTATTTGAAAAGAATTTAGAGGCTCAGGTTGCTGCCGGTGTGCATGGTGTAATTATTGGAGGATCACTAGGAGAGGCGAGTACTTTACAGTTTGAAGAGAAGAAGGAATTGGTGTTATTGGCAAAAGCCAAATTGAGGGGTACTATTCCTGTAATTCTCAATATCGCAGAGGCTTCAACAGCTGATGCTTTTGCTTTAGCCAAGCATGCAGTAAACTGGGGAGCAGATGGATTGATGTTGCTCCCTCCAATGCGATATAAATCGGATGATCGTGAAACGGCTACCTACTTTAAATCTGTGGCAGTTGCTACTGACTTGCCAATTATGATTTATAATAACCCGGTTGATTATAAAATTGATTTTCATCCGGCCTTATTTGATCAACTCGTTGAATACCCCACGATTCAAGCACTCAAAGAAAGTTCTAGAGATGTAACCAACCTAACAAGAATGTTGAATCGGTTTGGGGATCGGTTTAAAATACTTTGTGGTGTTGATACGCTTGCTTTGGAGGAAATTTGTTTAGGAGCGCATGGATGGGTAGCCGGCTTGGTGGATGCATTCCCTAGAGAAACTGTGGCTATTTGGGAGTTGGCCCAGGCCGGAAAATTGAATGAGGCCCGTAGTATTTATCGTTGGTTTATGCCATTGCTCGAATTGGATATTCATCCTAAGCTAGTGCAGTACATCAAGCTGGCTGCGCAGGAAACGGGAATAGGAAGTGAATGGGTTCGTCCTCCACGTCTTCCCTTAGAGGGGGAAGAGCGTACACGTGTATTATCCATAATTCGTAACGCAATCGCCAACCGTCCGGTTATTTAATTTATTTGTATGAATATTATTGATGCTAGTGAAGTTCTGATTGAGCAGGTACTTGAACAATCACATGATGCGTTTTTTACCTATAGAAGCACAACCCCATCTCAACGAAAGCAATTGCTTTCAACTATTGCAAAATTAATTGAGGAAGCTCGAGTAGAGCTAGTCGCAGTTGCAGCTAAAGAAACGCATCTGCCTGAAACGCGGTTGAACAACGAATTGAATCGAACCATCTTTCAGCTGGAAAGCTATGGCGCTGCTTGTTTAAAGGGCTATTGGATGGAAGCTTCGATTGATCATGATGAATCAGCTCAACCAGCAAAGCCTAGTATTAGAAAACTATTGAT
This sequence comes from uncultured Bacteroidota bacterium, assembly GCA_903846615.1. Lineage (GTDB taxonomy): Bacteria > Bacteroidota > Bacteroidia > Chitinophagales > Chitinophagaceae > JJ008. The sequence goes on along the minus strand of CAINBK010000054.1, from coordinate 275 downwards.
ACCGCTGGGTCCTGTAGTTGTTTTTGGTTCGAGTAATTTTCCATTTGCCTATTCAACCGCGGGAGGAGATACGGCTAGTGCTTTGGCCGCTGGTTGTACAGTCGTTGTCAAAGCACACCCTGCACACCCGGAAACTTCATCTAGAATGGCTAGCTGTATTGAAGAGGCTGTTGCGCTATGTGGGTTGCCTGCTGGGGTTTTTCAACATGTGTTTGGAGCTTCGCATCAAGTAGGGAAGTGGTTAGTCCAACACCCCCATACGGCTGCTGTTGGAT
>CAINBK010000053.1:0-7155 GCA_903846615.1 uncultured Bacteroidota bacterium | reverse complement strand
CATAGAGGGCCCGCCAATATCAATTTTTTCAATAATTGCTTTTTCGTCACTGGTGGAAGCTACTGTCTCTTCAAATGGATATAAGTCTACAATTACCAAATCCAAGGCTGGAATCTTGTACTGCTCCATTTCCTGCACATGTGTAGCATCCTCCCGTTTACCTAAGATCCCCCCAAACACCGAAGGGTGTAAGGTTTTGACACGTCCCCCTAAAATGGATGGATAGCCCGTTAATTGTTCAACGGGAACAACCGGAATACCTAGCGACTCAATAAAAGTTTGTGTGCCACCAGTGGAGTAGAGAATTACACCTTGTTGATGCAATAAACGAACTAAGGGTTCCAACCCGTCTTTGTAAAAAACTGAAAGAAGGGCGGTGCGGATAGTTTTATTCATGGAGTATGGAGCGTTGAAAGAAGAGCAAATGTACTTGATGGTGGGGAGTATACAAAAGCGCCATCCGTTAACATATCATGAACCGGAATTCCGTGGGAGAGAAGCAGTTTTTTCCAGTTTTCACGGGTTCGAGTGCCTATAGTACCATCCAATATGGCAAGTTGGATAGGCAGGTTTTGTATCCAACTATTTCCAGTAAACGGGGCTGACTTAGTAAGTAGCAGTATTGTTTTTTTATCTGTGGTAATTGGTCTGGGAGGCATAACATTTCGATGAGGTACTATTATTATCCATTTTGCAATTTGGAAATAGGAGGTAAGTAACGTGTCAATTTGCTGATGGATTCTGTAGAATCGGCTACTGGAATTAGCCAAAACATTTTTTTTCAATTCTCTTTCGTGGGTAATACTATCTAGTACATAAATAGCTTGATTTCCTTTGATCCAACTGACCATGGAGGCGGATTTTGATTGGTAGGCCACTAATGCTTCTTGCTTTTGATGAGAAAAAATGTCTACCCATTGTAACACCATTAGTAAGCAACCCAAGCAGCCAGTTAAAGTTGCACCCGATTTACTTTTTAGTAGTAACCATCCTGCACCAGTGAAAATGGCGATTAAAAGTAAGAAGGCCTCAGCCCAGGTCCAGTGTAGCTCACTTAATTGGATACCGGGTATTTCACTGATCAATTGAATATATCGATTCATCCATTCAATCAATGTCTCAGCAAGTTTTCCAGTGGTGGGACCTAGCCAGGGTATTCCCGCCGTAATCACTGCCAACAAGAGTATGTAAAGTATACAACTGGAAAGTGGTACCGCTAAAAGATTGCTCAATAGAAATCCGAGTGGAAATTGTTGGAAGTAGTATAAAGTAAAGGGGGTGGTCAATAATTGCGCAGCAAGGGTAACGGCTATCAGCGTGGTAACGGGGTGCAACCAACGATGCGATGTAGTCAAAAGCCGCTGTAATGGTTTTGCAAATAAGACAATACTTAGTACAGCACTAAACGATAATTGAAAACCCAAATCCCAAAGCCAGTAGGGTTGTATTACTAAAATTAAAAAACCTGCTGCGGTCAGTGTATTCAAGGGTAATGGTTTACGCCCTAGTAATTTCCCAGCTGCATCTATTGTAAAAGCCAGGCCTGCTCGTAATACAGAAGGAGTAGCTCCTGCCAGTAATGTAAAAAACCAGATGATTGCGATAATCAGAAGCTGGGATAACAACAGTCCGATTTTATTTTTTTGAAAGGGACGAACAAAAAACTGCAGTAACCATCCGAGCAATGCTAAGTGCATCCCTGAAATAGCAATGATATGTACTACGCCTGTTTTGCTGTAATACTCTTGCAAAGTTGGATCCAGTTGTTCGCGATAGCCGATTAGCAAAGCAGCGGCAAGTCCGGCCGCTTGGCGATCCTGAATATTTGCAAAGAGCAAAGCCAAAATTTTTCTTTGTACGCTATGCAATGCGTTAGCAAACACATAGCCTTTGGGGCTGTTATCAATAATTAAAAAATCCGAGTCTTTTACAAAACAACGATGTGTTATTTGACGTCTTGCATAATAAGTTGCCCAATCTCTCTCTCCAGGATTTCCGGAATGCACAAGATGTGTGGGTTTTTTCACAAGCAAGATTCGATAACCGGGAAGTAGTGCTGAAAGACACCCCTTTTGACTACTACTCAGTAAAATTTGGCCGACGGCTGTTTCAGCTGAATCCCCGCTATATAATCCATGAACGCTGGCTACCACTTGCGTAGTGCTTGCTTTTTCAACCGGGGCATTTTCAATAATTAATTCTAAGGATGACAACGAAGTAGATGTTGCTAGTTTCCCGATCCAGTTTTTTTGCTGGCGAATATCTTTTTGCTTTAATAAAAATTGCCCTGCCGAAACAAAAAGTAAACAATAAGCTATTGGTAAAAAGTTGCGCCATTGATATCTTTTTCGGTGTGGTAAAAGAAAAAATCCCAAATGAAGTAGTACTGCAATACTTCCCGGCAGGCTACTTAAACTCGTGGAAGCTTGGGAGTATTCCTGTAACAGTATGCCCAGACAAAGTCCCAGAAAGGGAAAGAAAAAGGGAGTCCGATGAATAAAAAAAAGCAGCGCTTGGTACACGCTGCTAGTATAATTGTCTTACTTGATCAATACAAGAGGTAAGCTCTATTTACTCAAGTACATACTCCGGTCCTTGTACAATTGGCGAAAGTAAGGATCACGTAAATCATCGATAAAACGAATGGCTTCACCCGTTGATTTCATTTCGGGGCCTAATTCTTTGTTTACGCCGGGGAACTTATTGAAGCTGAACACCGGCTCTTTGATCGCAAAGCCTTTCAGTTTTTTCTCAAACTTGAAGTCCTTTAGTTTATGTGTTCCCAACATCACCTTAGTAGCTACATTCAAATAAGGAATCTGGTACGCTTTGGCAATAAACGGAGTAGTTCTGGATGCACGAGGGTTTGCCTCAATTACAAATACTTTTCCGTCTTTGATGGCAAACTGAATATTGATCAGCCCTTGAATTTTTAATGCACGTGCAATCTTTTCTGCGTATTCCTCCATCTTTTGTACAAGTAGCGGAGAGAGATTGAAAGCAGGCAGCACTGCATTACTATCACCCGAGTGAATACCGGCTGGTTCAATATGTTCCATCACACCCATCACATGAAAATCAGTGCCATCAAAAATGGCATCGATCTCTGCTTCCTGACAACGATCCAGGAAGTGGTCAATCAAAATTTTATTGCCGGGAATATGTTTGAGCAAACTCACTACTGCCTTCTCTACTTCTTCGTCATTGATCACAATCCGCATTCGTTGTCCGCCGAGTACATAGGAGGGACGAACTAAAACAGGATATCCTACTTTATTAGCTACTTGAACAGCTTCATCTACATTCCAAGCCGTTCCATATTCGGGATAAGGAATACCCAGTTCTTTTAACATATCGCTGAAACGACCACGATCCTCGGCAATATCCAAACTGTCAAAGGAGGTTCCAATTATTTTGATACCACGTTGGTGTAAACGTTCCGCCAGCTTCAAGGCTGTTTGTCCTCCTAATTGAACAATAACACCTTCTGGTTTTTCATGCTCCACAATTTCCCAAAGATGCTCCCAATAAACAGGCTCAAAATATAATTTATCCGCCATGTCGAAGTCAGTCGAAACTGTTTCGGGATTACAGTTCACCATGATGGCTTCAAAACCTGCTTCCTTAATGGCAAGCAAACCATGTACACAGCAATAGTCAAATTCAATACCTTGTCCGATACGATTAGGACCGGACCCCAATACAATAATTTTTTTCTTATTGGAAACTACACTCTCATTATGATTTCCTTTTTCGAAGGTGGAATAGAAATAAGGTGTCTTTGCTTCAAACTCCGCCGCACAAGTATCTACCATTTTGTATACACGTGTAATACCTGCTTTTTTTCTCTTTTCATAGACCGCATCTTCATCACCATTACGAACAATGCGAGCGATTTGTTCGTCACTAAATCCTTCTACTTTAGCTTCTTCTAACAAAGCAAGTGGCAAATCCTCCAAGCTATACTTAGTTAATTCCTTTTCCAGATTTACAATTTTCTGTATTTCATAAAGGAACCAGCGATCAATTCCATTGGTAGCTTTGGAGATAGAGCTCACCGATATACCAGCTTGTAATGCATCTTTAATGCGGAACAAACGATCCCATTTTGGAGTCTTGATATAATCCAGTAACTCCTCAGCGCGCATCAAACTCTTACCATAATAGCCAAGTCCTACTGCGTTATTCTCCAAGCTTTGACAAGCTTTTTGAATGGCCTCGGTAAAACTGCGTCCGATACCCATTACTTCTCCCACACTTTTCATTTGTAATCCCAGTGTATCGTTGGCGCCTTTGAATTTATCAAAGTTCCAGCGGGGTATTTTTACAATTACATAATCCAACGTTGGCTCAAAATAAGCCGAGGTTGTTTTTGTAATTTGATTTTCCAGTTCGTCCAGGTTATAACCAATGGCCAGTTTTGCTGCAATTTTAGCAATAGGATACCCGGTTGCTTTACTCGCTAATGCAGAAGAACGGCTTACGCGTGGATTGATTTCAATGGCAATGATTTCCTCTGTATCTGGATTGAGTGCAAACTGTACGTTGCAACCACCTGAAAAGTTTCCAAGATCGCGCATCATCCGAATCGCCGTGTTGCGCATCAATTGCATGGCGGTATCGCTAAGTGTCATAGCAGGTGCCACCGTAATCGAATCACCGGTGTGAACACCCATGGGATCAAAATTCTCAACCGTACAGATAATACAAACGTTATCAGCTGCATCGCGTAATAACTCTAATTCAAATTCTTTCCACCCTAACACCGCTTTCTCCACCAGCACCTCATGGATTGGAGAAGCTTGTAAACCGCGGTTCAGGGCTTCGTCCAAATCATCTTTATCATGTACAAATCCACCTCCGGTTCCACCCAAGGTAAAAGAAGGGCGAATTACCAATGGAAAACCAATTTCCTGAGCAAATTCTTTTCCTTCTAAAAATGAGTTAGCTGTTTTTGCGGTGGCCACTTGTACGCCTAACTGAATCATCCATTGTCTGAATTTTTCCCGATCCTCCGCTTTATCAATGGCCTTGATATCAACTCCAATTAAACGAACATTATATTGTTTCCAGATGCCTAACTCCTCGGCTTCCTTAGCTAGATTCAAGGCAGTTTGTCCTCCCATAGTGGGGAGCACGGCGTCGATTTGATTCTCTTGTAATATTTTTTCAATACTCTCTACGGTCAATGGCAATAGATAAACCCGATCTGCCATCATGGGGTCTGTCATAATGGTGGCCGGATTACTGTTGATCAGGATCACTTTGATGCCCTCTTCACGAAGGGAACGGGCGGCTTGTGTACCAGAGTAATCGAACTCACAGGCTTGACCGATAATGATAGGTCCTGAGCCGATAATCAGGACGGAGCGGATGGAGGTATCTTTTGGCATTTTAAAAAAAACAAATTGTGCAAAGCTAAGGGAAATCGGGGCTTCTAAGGATCTCTACAGCAATAAATTTCTTCATTGTGACCTTACCTTTGGGCATGCAGAAAAAACTCCTTCTTTTTTCAATTCTTTTTTCCATTTTTTTTATCTCTACTGCGCAGTCTCCCCAAATTCCAAGAGGATATTTTAGAAACCCGATGGGTATTCCTATGGAACTGACCGCCAACTTTGGAGAGCTACGTACGCACCACTGGCACATGGGGTTAGACATCCGGACACAGACCCGGGAGAACCTGCCGGTTTACGCTGCTGCCGGAGGTTATATTGCTTCTATTGGGGTACGACCGCTCAGTTTTGGACGTTTTATTATAATCAATCATCCCAATGGTCTCTCCACTTTGTATGCACACTTGAATGATTTTGCTTCGGAGCTGGAATCCTATGTAACCAATCAACAATATCAACAAGAGTCTTGGGCTATTGAACTCAAATTTTCTTCCAATCAATTTCCTGTATCAAAAGGAACTTTTATTGGGTATAGTGGGAATACAGGAGGCTCAGCAGGTCCGCATTTGCATTTTGAAATCATGGACACCAAAACAGAGCGTCGCTTAAATCCGCTTCTTTTTGGTTTCCCATTGGAGGATAAAGTACCTCCGGTAATCAAAGGAATAGCATTATATGACAGAGGCCGCTCCATCAATGGGCAATCTCCACGGGCACTGCCAATAAAAAAAATAATAACTGGTTACACACTGGCTAATTCGGACACACTCACCACCTCGCTTAGCCAAATTGGGTTAGCTATTCAAGCCACGGACCAGGTAAGTGGCTCAACAAATCCCAATGGAATTTATTCAGCAACCCTGGAAGTAGATGGGCAGACTGTGCTTGCTTTTATACTCGATAGCATCGATTACGAACAAACCGGTTATATCAATGCGCATATTGACTATAGACATAAGCAAATGGGTGGGGCCTATTACCAACATCTTTCCATGTTGCCTGGCGAGGGGGGCGTAGCGTATCATCCTTATCAATCAGACGGCGTGATTCGACTTACCGATACCTTGCCTCATCCAATAGCAATTATAGTGGCGGATCCCTACGGCAATCAGTCTGTACTTCGTTTTCAAATAAAAACAACCAATCCTTGGCTGGGTCCCGCGGCTAATCCAGCTAAACTGCCAGGTAAGGAACCTACTCATTTTGTTCCTCGCAACCCAGTGCAGCTTCGAAAAGCTGATTTTCAAATTGATTTTCCTGCGATGGGACTTTATGATAGTCTTCCCATTTTTTATCGCCGGGACCTTTTCCCAATCCTACCAGGAGCTATCACCGCGCGTCATCAATTGAATGATCCAACCATTCCGGTTCATCTCAATTTTTCTGTTCGTTTAAAACCAGAGCGTGCAGTTCCTACTGAACTGAGAAATAAAGTAATTATGCAACGCTCCTACGGGTCAGTTCGAAAAGTAAAAACGGGAAATTGGGAGGGCGAATGGGTGACAGCAGAATTTGATGACTTTGGTTATTTCCAGGCATTTGTTGATACAATTCCTCCGCAGGTTACGCTGGCTGGTAAGGGCGATACCATTAATGTGAGTGCGCTGTCCCGTTTGATTTTTACTCCCACGGATAATTTTGGCGCCATTAAACGTTTTCGTGCTGAACTAAATGATAGTTGGATACGTTTTACTAATGACAAAGGCCGCAGCTGGATTTATCGATTTGATCAAGGTTGTCCCTATGGAGTCCATAAGTT
>CAINBK010000052.1:0-1803 GCA_903846615.1 uncultured Bacteroidota bacterium | reverse complement strand
CCACGCTCGATACGACCAGTTGCAACAGTACCACGACCAGTGATGGTGAATACGTCTTCAACTGACATCAAGAATGGAAGATCTACTGGACGGGGAGGAAGAGGAATATATTCGTCAACAGCGTTCATGAGTTCGTTCACTGCAGCAACCCACTGTGGCTCACCAGCCAAAGCACCTGTAGCAGATCCTTTGATGATTGGTGTAGCATCACCATCGAAACCACGCTTGGTCAATTCTTCGCGGATTTCCATTTCAACGAGTTCCAACAATTCTGGATCATCAACAAGGTCAACCTTGTTCATGAATACAACAATGCGTGGAACACCTACCTGACGGGCAAGAAGGATGTGCTCCTTGGTTTGTGGCATAGGACCATCAGTCGCAGCCACAACAAGTACAGCACCGTCCATTTGGGCAGCACCAGTAATCATGTTCTTTACATAGTCAGCGTGACCAGGACAGTCAACGTGAGCATAGTGACGAGAATCCGTCTCATACTCAACGTGAGCAGTGTTGATCGTGATACCCCTTTCTTTTTCTTCAGGAGCACCATCGATTTCATCATACTTCTTTGCCTGTGCAAGACCCCTCTTAGAAAGGATGTCAGTGATGGCAGCTGTCAATGTGGTCTTACCGTGGTCAACGTGACCGATAGTACCAATGTTTACGTGGGGTTTGTCCCGCTTGAAAGTCTCTTTAGACATTGTTATACGTTTTTGTTTGTTTAAACTTTGTTTACCTATGGAAACGGCCGCAAAGTTATTCACTTTGGGACGATTAACAAAAGTTTTTTCCCAGAAAGGCGTGGAGCCGTTGGTGAGAATCGAACTCACGACCTCTTCCCTACCAAGGAAGTGCTCTACCCCTGAGCTACAACGGCTGGTCAACCGCCGCTTCAGGGCGGCAAGTGAGCGGGAGACGAGTCTCGAACTCGCAACCTATAGCTTGGAAGGCTATCGCTCTACCAATTGAGCTACTCCCGCTTAGTTTTATCGGTAAAAAAGTTCAAACCCCAGTTCCTGAGGAAATGTGGGCAGGAGAGGATTCGAACCTCTGAAGTCGAAAGACAGCGGATTTACAGTCCGCCCCATTTGGCCGCTCTGGAACCTGCCCGCACATATTCACATAAACATCAAAAGAGGTTTTACCCTCTTTTAAGTAAGAGCCAGAGAAGGGACTCGAACCCCCGACCAGCTGATTACAAATCAGCTGCTCTACCAGCTGAGCTACTCTGGCTTAATGTCCTGCGGAATAATGGTTTTGACTTCCTTACCGATAACACTTCAATCTATAAAAGATCTATCCCTTTTTGGGGAGGCAAAGGTAATGGAATTCTTCAAAAGCAAAAACTTTGTAGAAAAAAATTTGGAAATATTTCAGCCGACAAATTATACCGCCTGCTTTTCCTTTACTTTCTTGATCTGGATCAGCACGGCATCAAGTGCCATGTCAAAGGATTCCTCAAAGGATTTGGTGCTTTGCTTAACAAAAATCTCGTGTTTCGGTATCTGCACGCGGATCTCTGCAACCTTGTCTTTTATCTGGTGGATCACATTGTCCAATTTAAGGAAAACATCAACATTCATGATCCTGTCGTGGTGGTTACTGATCTTGGCAATTTTCCTGTTCACGTGGTCAAGCAATTTGCTGTCAGCCTCAAAATGTACAGATTGGATGTTAACGGTCATGTTAGCGTATTTTTACAGTGAAGGATAAATTCGATTCTCCTATTAAGTTACGCTAAAGGAACCTGGGGTCAAAACTAAATCCGTTAAAAAAAACGAAAAATCATCCTTTGGGATG
>CAINBK010000051.1:0-1516 GCA_903846615.1 uncultured Bacteroidota bacterium | reverse complement strand
CTCCTCTGCTGAATTACTTAAAATCAATACCCTAAGTACCTACATCAATGGAGTTAAAGTGCATGCAGCTGCTCAATGAACACCCGTAATAAAATGGATCCCTTTCGCATAGCAGTACTTGACCTATATCAAGGGGAAGCTAATCAAGGCATGAGAGGTATACAGTCAATTATTGAATCCTGGAGTGAACAAAAGGGAGTAAGGACGCAAGTGGATTACTTTGACGTTAGAATTAAAAAACAAATTCCAGACCTGTCCCACGATGCGTATATATCAAGTGGAGGACCAGGAAGTCCATTAGATTCCCGCTATGAGGATTGGGATGTAGCCTGGTGTCAGTGGCTGGACCAGCTCAATCGCTGGAACCAACATGCTTCACAAGGTCAGGAAAAGCATATATTCTTTATTTGCTTTTCCTTTCAATTAGCTTGCCGTTTTTTTTCAATTGGAGTTGTTTGCAAAAGAAGATCGACATCATTCGGCGTATTCCCAGTTTCTCAAACAGAGGAGGGAAAACAAGAAGTTATATTCGACGGTCTAAAGAACCCTTTTTATGCTGTTGACCACCGAGACTATCAGCTTATTCATCCAAATCTAGAACGAATCAAAGAGATGGGAGGCCGACTTCTCTGTCTTGAAAAAGAGAGATCCCATGTTCCCTACGATAGAGCTGTAATGGCAGTTCGCTTTAACACACACATGATCGGCACACAGTTTCACCCAGAGGCTGATCCACAGGGAATGACCCACTATCTTAACCAAGATGACAAAAGAAAGGCTGTGCTTGCAAAGTATAGCGAGGAGAAATTAAAAAGTATGTTAGCAGACCTACAAGATCCTTCCAAAATCCATTGGACAAAAAGCCGTGTTTTGCCTAATTTCCTAGATAAGGCCTATCAGGAACTAACAAGCAAACCAATCTAGAAACTCACTGAATCTGATTGCAATGATCCCAGCTATCCGGCAATATTATAACGGAACATATAACACTTCACAATATACATCCCTGGTGGAGTCAATTAAAGAGCAATATCCAGGTAAGCTAGACTTTCGTATCGCCGAAACACCACTTTTTATCCCAAAGGCTTTCGAACGCCAAATGATGGAGACCTGCAATTATATTTTATCAGTAATTCAAGACACCTCCTTTATATCAAAGACAGAACAAGCGATTCCTTCTGCATTTCGAATAGAAGGAAATGAAGGGAAACCTCAATTTATGGTCTTTGATTTTGGCATTTGCAAAAATGAAACTGGTGACTACGAGCCTAAACTGATAGAGATGCAAGGGTTTCCCTCCCTTTTTGCTTACCAGGTTATATTAGATGAGGCAATTCGTAATCACCTGCCTATTCCATCATCCATGACTACTTATTTAAATGGAAATACAAAGGATACCTATGTAGAGTTATTAAAAGAAATAATCCTGGGAAATCATCAAAAGGAAGAAGTGATACTATTAGAATTATTTCCAGATAAACAAAAAACCAGAATTGATTTTTCTTGCACTGAAAAT
>CAINBK010000050.1:0-1799 GCA_903846615.1 uncultured Bacteroidota bacterium | reverse complement strand
AGCCTTTTTACATGTCTCATCAAAAGCAATGTGAAGAGGAGTTATGTTAATATTAGTGAGATTCATGGAAATCTGAGCAATACCATATTCCTCAATAAACCATCCAATAGCTTTTACAGCCTTTAACGAACCTGGGATCGAAATTGGATTTCCTGCATCATCAAGCACCTTTTTTCCGTTTTCCATCTTTACACGTCCAGCCTCTCTAATATCAAATGCTACCGAATTTGCACGTCGAGTGGATGTAGTATTAAGATTTACATTATAGGCAATTAGAAAATCTCTTGCTCCTATAACAGTGGCTCCACGCTTGAAATCAAGTTCACAGGGGCCAAAATCTGGTTTCCAAAACGGTTCTTTAATTTTTTTAAAGAACCCTTCATATTCACCTGCGCGAATTACAGATAAGTTGCTTCTTGTTTTGTCTGACTGCGCAGCTTCGTAGCAATAAACAGGAATAGACAATTCTTCACCTACTCGCTTAGCCAGTTGCCGTGCATAAAGCGCAGTTTCCTCAAGAGAGATACCAGCAATTGGAATCAAGGGGCAAACATCAGTAGCCCCCATTCTAGGATGCTCTCCTTTGTGATTACGCATATCAATTAATTCCCCAGCTTTTGCAATGGCTCTAAAAGCTGCTTCTACAACTGCGAGAGGTTCACCCACAAAGGTTACGACTGTTCGGTTTGTTGCTTTACCCGGATCTACATTTAACAGTCGAACTCCTTCTACCGATTGAATTGCTGCAGTAATTTGATTGATAATAGCTAAATCCCTACCCTCACTAAAATTAGGAACACATTCGACAAGTTGTTTGTTGGTATGCATGATATCAGAATGTAGATGAATTAATTTCTTCGCCTTTTAATACTACTTTTTTGATCAAATTTGAGCCAAACGCATAGGGATAATAAGAAAAAGAAGGAATAGGTTTAGTTATAAAAAAATTAGCAAACTTGCCGGCCTGTATTGAACCGCATTGGCTTTCCAACTCCAACGCATTTGCACCATTAATGGTGGCAGCATTAAAAGCCTCCTCCGGTAGCATCCTCATTCGAATGCAAGCTTGCGACACAACTGCGTTCATATTACCAGATGGTGCAGACCCGGGATTATAATCTGATGCTAAGGCAACAATGGCACCTGCTTCAATTAGTTTTCTTGCTGGCGCATCCTGCATTCGGAGAAAAAAGGAGGCATTGGGCAATAGGGTTCCTATAGTATTAGACTTACTCAACACTTGTATGGCCTCTTCATCCATCGATTCTAAATGATCTACACTCACTGCACCGAGCGATACACCCACTTGAACGCCGCCAGAAACAGCAAGTTGATTTGCATGAATTCGAGGGCGTAAGCCAGCATCTAAACCCGCCTTACAAATTTGGATGGTTTGCTCAGGACTAAAAAAACCAGTGTCGCAAAATACATCGATGTATTCAGCTAATCCCTCTTTTGCAACAGCAGGAATCATTTCGGATATGACTTGGCGTATGTAGCCTTCAGGATTATTTTTAAAATTACTTGGAATAGCATGTGCGCCAAGAAATGTTGATCGAATTAAAACAGGCGAAGAATCTTTTAATTTCTTTATAACCCTCAACATTTTTAGCTCAGCCTCAAGCGTTAGACCATAGCCACTTTTAATTTCAATAGCTCCTGTCCCTAACTGTACTAGTTCACGAAGCCGATCTAGGGCAGCATTAAATAAATATTCCTCTTGGGTTTGTTGAAGCTTTTGGGCTGAGTTTAGTATACCACCCCCCTTTGCTGCAATTTCTGCATAGCTAACTCCTTTT
>CAINBK010000049.1:0-5316 GCA_903846615.1 uncultured Bacteroidota bacterium | reverse complement strand
CGGAAAAACTACCCTGGTGGACAAAATTTTGCATGCCACCAAGGTTTTTCGGGATAATCAGGAAACAGGTGAGCTGATCATGGATAGTAATGATCTGGAGCGTGAGCGCGGGATTACCATTTTTAGTAAGAACGCGGCCGTTACGTATAAGGACGTTAAGATCAATGTAATTGATACACCCGGTCACGCCGACTTTGGAGGCGAGGTAGAGCGTGTGCTTAAAATGGCAGATGGGGTAATCCTGCTGGTAGATGCCTTTGAAGGGCCTATGCCTCAAACACGTTTTGTTTTGCAAAAGGCTTTGCAGCTAAACCTGCATCCCATTGTTGTAATCAATAAGGTAGATAAGCCCAATTGTAGACCGGATGAGGTACATGATGCGGTATTTGAATTGTTCTTCAATTTAGATGCGACGGAAGAACAGTTGCATTTCCCAACCTATTATGGAAGCGGTAAAAATGGATGGTTCAATGATTCACTAGAGCAAACTGATAATATTCTTCCTTTAATGGATGGAATCTTAAAATATGTTCCTGCACCTAAAGTAAGTGAAGGCACGCTGCAATTACAGATCACATCACTTGACTATTCTTCATTTTTAGGTCGAATTGCTATTGGTAAAGTAGGTCGCGGTAGTATTCGCGAAAATCAACCTATTGCCTTAGTACAAGGGGATGGAACTATCCGCAAGACTCGTGTAAAGGAATTATATGTGTTCGAAGGAATGGGAAAGAAAAAAGTTACAGAGGTGGTTGCTGGTGATTTGTGTGCGGTAGTAGGAATTGAAGATTTTAATATAGGAGATACTATTGCTGATGCAGAAAATCCGGAGGCGCTACCTGTGATTAGTGTGGATGAACCCACGATGAACATGTTGTTCTCCATCAATAATTCTCCCTTCTTTGGTAAGGATGGAAAGTTTGTGACGTCTCGTCACTTGCGTGATCGCTTGATGAAGGAGATTGAAAAAAATCTGGCACTTCGTGTACACGATACAGACGAGGGAGATAGCTTCCTGGTTTATGGAAGAGGCATTCTCCATTTGGGAATTCTCATTGAAACCATGCGTCGTGAGGGCTATGAATTAACAGTAGGCCAGCCTCAGGTAATTGTAAAAGAAGTGGATGGAAGGAAATGCGAACCCTATGAGGTGCTGGTAGTAGATGTGCCACAAGAGTTTGCGTCTAAAGTAATCGACCTGGTGAGCCGTAGAAAAGGGGAGATGTTAGTCATGGAAACCAAGGGCGAAATGCAACACTTGGAATTTGATATTCCTTCTCGTGGATTGATTGGTTTACGTACACAAATGTTGACTGCCACCACTGGTGAAGCAGTAATGGCACATCGTTTTAGCGAATACAAACCTTGGAAAGGTCCAATTCCTGGAAGAAATAATGGAGTATTGATCTCTAAATTTCAAGAGCGCTCTACCGGTTATTCCATCGATAAACTACAAGACCGCGGCACCTTCTTTATTGAGCCCGGTGAGGATGTATATGCTGGGCAGATTGTGGCAGAACATATTAAGCCAGGTGATCTAGTGGTGAATGTTACCGAAGCAAAAAAGTTGACGAACCACCGCGCCAGCGGTAGTGACGATGCTACACGAATCGCACCTAAAACATTAATGACGTTGGAGGAGTGTATGGAATATATCCAGCATGATGAGTGTATTGAAGTAACACCCAACTTTATCCGTATGCGTAAGTTGGTATTGAACGAAGAAGAGCGTAAGAAAGTCCAAAAAAGAATGGAGGCAGAAGCATCCTAAGCTTTTCTAATTTTGTAGTGAAATGAGAAGTTTATTGTTGTTGATCCTTTTATTGGTACAAGTCGCTGTGCAAGCACAGTGTTCTATTTGTACTAAAACAGCGCAACAGCTTGGAGAAGGACCTGCCGAAGGAATGAATACGGGGATTCTGTACCTGGCCTTTGCTCCCTTTGCTATTATCGGATATATCGGATATAGGTGGTGGAAGAACAATCAGCAAGGCTGATCAGTATTTTGCTACAAATCGATAAAGATTAAAATTACCCCGCTCTCTTTCTGTTTTTATTGCTGCAGCCAATTTAGATCGGTCAATATCTTGTAGTCTTTTTGATTCAATCAGGCGATACGCTTTTTCAGCCAGCACAATATTTCTTTTGTCGTCTTGCTTTTGTGATGAAGCTACATCTTGCAGCGTCTGGTATAATTGCGCAATTCCTTCGTTGGTAGTAGCGGTAGTTTGTAAAATGGGAATTTCTTTTTCACTACGTGCATACACGGGGGCTAGCATCAGTTTTAAATGATTCAAATACCGTGCTGCATCTGGACGGTCGGCTTTATTAACCACAAACAAATCTGCAATCTCCATCAGGCCGGCTTTCATAGTCTGAATTTCGTCGCCCCCCTCTGGCACCAACACAACTGCTGTTACATCCGCGAGTCCTGCAATTTCAATTTCACTTTGTCCAACCCCAACTGTTTCTATTATGATCCAGTCAAAATCTCCTTGTTGTAATAGTTCACAGATTTCAATGATTTTGGGATGCAATCCTCCCAGTGATCCGCGGGAGGCGAGTGAACGAATGTAAACATCGGGATGTATATACCAGGAGGACATCCGAATACGATCACCCAAAATAGCACCTTGATGAAAAGGGGATGAAGGATCTACGCATAAGACCGCAACTTTCTTTCCATCTTCGACGGCTTTCCCGATCAATTTATCAACCAAGGTACTTTTCCCTGCACCGGGAGGTCCGGTAATACCAAACACAGGCTTGGCCCCCATGGGTAGATTCTCGAGCAAGGAGGTATACCCTTCCTGTTCGTTCTCAATAACAGAAATCAAGCGAGCCAGCGCTTTTCTGTCTCCCGCCTTAATTTTTTCTAATTGTGATTCCCACTGCATGCAGAATAATCCTTCTTTGTAAAGGTAAGCGGGATAGCATTAATTTTAACCCGTGCAATCAATCGACGGCATATCGCTGGTTATCCCAAATTATAATGGGGAACAACTATTACCTCAAATACTTCCCCCTGCTATTCATGCACTAACTGCTACAGGCATTCCTTATGAAATTATAGTGGCTGATGATGCTTCCACCGATCAGTCAATAGAGATGCTAAATCGAGATTTTCCTCAGGTGCAGATCAAACAACTACAAACCAATGGTGGATTTTCTAAAACAGCTAATGCCGGTGTACGTGCTGCTGGTTATAGCTGGGTATTACTGATGAATAGTGATGTGAAGTTGACGCCAACCTATTTTCAATTTCTGCTTCCTTATTGTCATCAAACAGGGCTGTTCAGTGTAAGTGGTCGTATTGTTGGGTGGGATGATGATCAAATTCAGGACGGCGGAAAGTATCCGGTATTTCAGGGAGCAAAGATTAAAACCAGTTATGATTTTGTTCCTGAGCAAACTTCTCCTGCAACGTTTGACTTTCCTTGTTTTTATAGCTCCGGGGCAAACGCGTTTATCAATCGAAAATTATTCCTGGAGCTGGGTGGTTTTAATGAATTATTCTCTCCCTTTTATGTAGAAGATACAGAGCTCTCCCTACGAGCTTGGCGCCTGGGATTAAGTAATTATTACGAACACAAAGCCATCTGTGCACACCGCACTTCTTCTACCATTGGTTCACCTGAGAGAAAAAAGCAGGTCAATCGTATTTATAATCGCAACAAGTATTTGCTGCATGCCATTCATTTAGATGGGCTTTATTTGTTGAGCTGGTTCTTGCAATTAAAACTAGAATTGCTATTTCGACTGCTCACACTTCGGTTTACACCGCTCCTGTCTTATATTGATTTTTTAAAGTTGATTCCGGGAGTAATAAAAAGTCGTCGGGAATTACGAAAATTAGCGGGTAGTAAACGATTGCAAGGGGTGTCTACTTTATTTGCGAAACTTCAGAAGCAAATCAATCAGCATCCTGTGCAATTAGAACAACGCTAGTTTAGTTATGACGTAAATGCGTTTGTATCAAACGAATGGCGTGTTTAAAATGGGAAGGCCATCCGATTTTTCTTTTCTTATAAAAAAACAGATCTTCTCGGTGTTGCATCATGAAGATAAAGGCTGGCCATGCTTTTCTTTGATTAGTCAAGCTGTCCAGGCAAGCTATCCATTGTTGTATAAGTGCAAGCGATCTCTCCTGTATACCCGGACTTTCAGCAAATACTTTACAATGTTCTCTCACTGCGGCCATGTGTAACAGCTTTGTCTTTTTTTGTCCGATTTTTTCTCCAAACACGGATGCATTTGAAGTGTGCATACGTTGATAGACCAACAACGCTGGTAAATATTGTACACCACCTTCCAGGGCTGCCCTGCCGGCTATGTACCAATCATAAAATAATTGAGAAGGGAAAGGGAGTGTCTTTTTAATAAAATCGGTACGCGCCAGAATCGCATGGCCATTCACGGTGTTAAATAAACAGAGGCGAAGAATATTGTTTCCTTCAAATCGCTGATAAAGTGATTTTGGAGCTGTGGTCTTGGGGCTATCGCCCGTAAATGAGCGTGAATCGCAATAGATCAAGGGTGAGTTTTTTTCCAGTGCACGAACCATTCGTTCAATTTTTTCTTCATGCCATAGGTCATCCTGATCCGCAAATGCAAGTAGTGGCGTAGTCACGCGTTCACAGCTTTGACTAAAATTCTGATTGTAGCCTTGATTGTTTGAATTTTGGTGTAACTGGATTCGGGGATCAGCTGCCGCGTGAATTTTTAGCCGCTCCCAGGTTCTATCGCTAGAAGCGTCGTCCGAAATCAGGATCAACAGATTTTTATACGTTTGATTTCGGATGGAGTGTAGCTGTTGATCTATAAATTTTTCTCCGTTGTAGGCACAAAGTACCACGGTTACAGCTGGTAACTCAGTAGCAACGGATTGGGGTTCTTTCATATTAATTCAGCAACTAATAAAAGGTTTACTAAATTGCCGTAGCTACAAATCTATTTTAAAAATTGCGCATCACCGTTCTTCTTCCTTTTCCTGTTACTAAGCCTGTTGGTGGCGCACGGGTGATGTATGAATATGCCAATCGCTTTGCAGCGCTTGGGCATCAGGTCACTGTATTGCATTCTTTACGTAGGCCTTTTAAAAAGATGCGCTCTCCCTTATGGTGGAAGCGATTGATTTTTGTAATCAGAGGTGCGGCACGTCCTGCCTGGTTTTCGCTGGACAGTCGGGTCACTTCAAAGATTGTTGACGAATTCAGCGACTCATTTGTTCCTGATGGTGATATTCTATTTTCTACCTGGTGGCAAACTGCTTATGCACTAGCTAAACTTTCGCCCCGTAAAGGAGTACCCGTAAAT
>CAINBK010000048.1:0-4891 GCA_903846615.1 uncultured Bacteroidota bacterium | reverse complement strand
CAGAAATACACTGAGTGCACCAATAGCTACTGCTGAGCCTATCACACCGAACATGTGAAAACATTGTAAGCGAAACATTTACTGGATACGGAACCAGGCAATCACTTGGGCCTTTACTAGAATAATTCCAAAGAAAGTCCCTGCGATAGTATATTTTAGAAGGGAAGAAAAGGATTCGTCTAATTTGCTCTGATTAACGCACATGGCATTCTCTGAACGAATCTCAAAGTCTGTATTAACTACGTTTTGCATATTGAATCAATTAGAGTTTTAAAATAATAGGAAGAATGAGATTGGCCATGATAAAACCACCCGCCATAAAACAGCAAGTTGCAACGAGGGATGGCCACTGTAGGTTACTTAATCCCATGATCGAGTGACCAGAGGTGCAACCGCCCGCATAGCGAGTTCCAAAGCCAACCAAAAAGCCACCCACAATCATCAGGATAAAACCTTTGAGCGTAAAGAGTGCAGGCCAATTAAATAGTTCTTTTGGAATCAGTCCTTCGTAGTTGGTAATACCATACCCCGCCATTTCCTGTGCTAGTTTAGGGTTGACCTCCATCGGAGCATTGTTACTCAAATAATTGAATGCAATAAACCCTCCCACTAAAACGCCAGCTACAAAAAAGAGGTTCCAACTTTCTTTCTTCCAGTCATATTTGAAAAATAGAATATTAGCAGGCAGACAAGCTGCACAGATATGACGCAGCGAAGAAGAAATTCCAAATGTTCGATTTCCAAGAATTAATAATAACGGAACAGTGAGTCCAATTAAGGGGCCTGCTACATACCAAGGCCAAGGTTGTTTGATCCAGTCAAGCATAAAAATGATAGGGGGTTATAAATCAAAACTTGCGTTTAGAAAAAGCTGATTACGTGAAATAGCGTGGGGGCTGACATTGTGACGACTCCACTGGTAGCCTAGACTGATTTCCTGTGGTCCCCATTTTACTTGGAGACCGTTAAAAAATCGATTGTGATCAAATTGTACCAGCTCTTTACGTTGACTAATAAAAAACTCATTGGTAAAATTATAATTGAGCTTGGTTTTTTTTGTGATGGAGAATAAGGGAACTAACCAGGTATTTTGGATCCGTAGTCTTGTATGAAAAAAGTAATTGGGTTGGTTTATATTACTGAAGCGTAACTCATACCAAGCTCTGTTTCGGCTAATTAACTGCTTTATCGGGAAGGTTCTTTGAATACCATAGGTTGAACGCAACTCAAGAAAATCTTTTGTGTCACCTTGGGCGTTTAGGATATCACGGTAGCCGTGGTAGGAGAGGGGGCTTACACAAAGTGTCCATTTGGAAGGAAGTTTGAAATAAATCCAAGGTCTGACAATGGTCAGCATAGATTCATCCAGTATATTCTTTTCGGATGTCCAGTAATTAGATTGCCTGCGATGATGTAATTCAAGGCCCCATCCAAATTTAGGTTGTGCCCAGTGATTAAGATTCATTCGAATCCAGCCCTCGTATCGATCTTGCGAATACCCCAGTCCGGAAAGTATCAGTAAGTATAATACTAGTCCGAACTTTTGCATCAGGCTAATTTAAGCATATCATCCAGGCCGCCCCCGTTATAAAGGTTTTCAAAACCTTGTTGTTGCAAAAACTGCAAGGCCATACCGCTTCTGTTTCCGCTACGGCAATACAAGACTATAGGTCCTTCGAATGCTTCAAATTCACTGAGTCGCTGGGGTAATTCTTCTAAAGGAATATTGATGGCGCCAGGATATTGTCCAGTTTCAACTTCCCATGTGCTTCTCACATCAACGATAGTTGTATCAGCTTGTTTTACGATTTCTTTTAATGTTGCCATAATGATTAGATCAATTTTTTAAAGTAGAGGAGCAGGTGCTATCACTGAGGTTAAATTTACCGCTGTCTTTAATTGATTTGAATCCTCCTTTTACATCAATGAGTTTAGTATAGCCCCTTGCACGTAAAATAGATGCGAAAATCATGGAGCGATAGCCTCCTGCGCAGTGAACATAATAAGTTTTATTCTTGTCAATTTGTGCCATATTCTCATTAATGTTATCAAGCGGTAAACTTTCCGCATCAAGTATGTGCTCTGTATTAAATTCCCCAATCTTGCGTACATCTAGTATATCTACGGGTTCTTTTTCCGCAATAGCAGCCAATAGGTCAGCATCCACAGATTGAATTTGGTCAATTTCTTTGCCTGCTTGTTTCCAGGCAGCGAATCCGCCTTTCAAATAACCGATGGTGTGATCATAACCCACACGCGCTAAACGTGTGATAACTTCTTCTTCTCTTCCCTCCTCACAAACCAATAAAATTTCTTGCTTGATATCAGGGATCATCGCACCTACCCAGGGTGCAAACTGACCATCGATACCAATGTTGATAGAGTTTGGTATAAATCCTGGGGCAAAAGTTTGTGGGGCACGAGTGTCTAAAATCAATGCACCTGTCTCGTTAGCGGCCGTCTCAAATGCTTCGGGACTCAACGCTTGTTTTCCGCGCTCTAATACCTTGTCAATACTTTCATATCCTTGTATGTTCATCATTACATTTAATGGAAAGTAGGCAGGAGGCGCAGCTAATCCATCTGTCACTTCCTTGATGAACTCTTCTTTGGTCATAGTTGAGCGCAAGGCATAATTATTTTTCTTTTGATTACCCAAGGTGTCTGTTGTTTCCTTGCTCATATTTTTTCCGCAAGCACTGCCAGCTCCATGTGCAGGATAAATAATAACACTGTCTGGTAATGGCATAATTTTATTCCGAAGTGAATCAAAAAGATAGCCTGCCAATTTTTCTTGTGTTAAATCGCTGGCTGCTTTTTGCGCCAGATCCGGACGTCCTACATCGCCGATAAAAAGTGTATCTCCTGTAAAAAGACAGTAGGGTGTGCTTTGTTCGTCCATCAATAAGTAGCAAGTACTTTCCATGGTATGTCCCGGTGTGTGTAATACTTTTAACGTAAGGGCACCCACTTTAAATTCCTGCCCGTCTTTGGCAATAATTGTTTCAAAAGCAGGATTTGCATTGGGTCCATATACAATAGGGGCGCCAGTTTTTTTACTGAGATCAAGATGGCCGGAAACAAAGTCTGCATGAAAATGGGTTTCTAATACATATTTGATAGTGGCTCCATTACGTGCAGCTTTCTGAATGTAAGGAGCTACCTCACGAAGTGGATCAACTATTACTGCTTCACCATTACTTTCAATGTAATACGCCCCTTGTGCCAAACACCCCGTATAAATCTGTTCAACTTTCATAACTCCAATTATTAGTTAATACAACCACAAATTTCGGAATTTCATTCGCTCTGATTGCGATTCTTATTAAATGCTTTAATGTCCAGCTCCCCATCCCTCCTTTACCAAAATATAAATCCCCATTACCAGTACAAACCAGCCAAACCCTTTTTTAAGTTTATTTCCATCAATTTTTTTACTTAGCTGATTGCCTGCTATGATACCGACCACTGCTATTGAAGTTACAAATCCAAGCAGCATCCAATCAATAGTCTGTTCACTTAAATCGCCCGTAAATCCAATCAGCGATTTAGCGGCAATAATCACCAAGGATGTTCCAACTGCTTGTTTCATGGGTAGTCCTGTAAGTAATACCAAGGCCGGTATTATCAAGAATCCACCTCCTGCGCCAACCAAACCCGTTAATAATCCTACTACAGCCCCTTCGACAAGTATCAAGGGATAATTAAAGGATTGCTGTTTTATTGTATCGATATGTGCAGTCTTTTGATCACGAATCATTGAGAAAGAAGCTGCTACCATAAGAATGGCAAATAACAACATCAGCAATACACTTTTTGTAAGTATAAAATCGCCCCATTGACCGAGTTGAACAGGAATAGCAGGTAGAATCCATTTGCGTGTGGCATACACTGTAATGATAGAAGGTGCTCCAAAGATCAATGCGGTTTTGAGGTTCACCTGTCCTAGTTTGTATTTAGGGAAGGCTCCTATGGCGCTAGTAGTGCCTACAATAAAAAGCGAATAGGCGGTTGCTTGCAAGGGATCTACGCTAAACAAATAAACCAGCACGGGTACTGTTAGAATAGAACCCCCTCCACCAATCAGTCCCAACGAAAGCCCAATAAGCAAAGATGCCATTGCCCCGAAGATTGCACTGCTATCAAACTGTAGAGAAAGTAAAAGTATTGTCATAGATGGCAAACCTATTCGGTATTATTAAACAGAAACGTGACCTGTGTCACGTATTTAATTCTATCTTATTTCGATTTAATTTTAAAAGCCCTCGTTGTTCCATTTTCTTGAGTAATCTTGAAATTACCTCACGGGAGCTGTTAAGGTCTTCTGCGATTTGTTGGTGAGATAGTTCAATTAATTTCTTCCCAGTTTTTTCCTGATATCGTTTCAAATATAATTCCAGCCGTTCGTCCATATTTCTAAAGGCCACGTCATCTACTACGGCAAGTAATTCATCAAAACGACTGCGATATGTTTGGATTACAAACTGGTACCAACTTTTATATTCTTTCATCAACGTATCCATCAGTTGAACAGGTAACAAAAGAATTTGTGTATCCTCCTCTGCCCGGGCGGTAATCTCACTGGCTTTTGATTGGATAGCACAGATCATTGATACAGCACAGGCTTGTCCAGGGCCGAGGTAGTACATCAAAAATTCACCGCCCTCTGGACCCTCTCTGTATATTTTTATTCTTCCTTCCAAAACCAACGCAGTTGATTTAATAAACTGCCCCGTACGCATGATAGGTTCGCCAGCTTTGAAATCTTTCAATACCGCTTCTTTTTCCAAGATGGAAATTAAATCCGGTTCAAATTGTGGGAAAAGTATTTTCCAGTTCATTTAGATTCACTTAAAATGGCTTCCATTCTCATACTCCTACTTCCCTTGAT
>CAINBK010000047.1:0-18921 GCA_903846615.1 uncultured Bacteroidota bacterium | reverse complement strand
TCTATGTGGATGGACCCGTACTAGACCCAGCCTACCGATCATTTATTGGCATGCAACCCGTTCCAATTGTGTATGGAATGACCATAGGAGAATATGCTTGGATGTTATTGGGTGAAAGTTGGATAAAGAAAGAAAAAAGACAAGAGGAACCCCTGTCTACTATGGAGGACCAATTAGCACCTGCTCGTATAGCAGCTTCTGATTCTAAATACGAAAAAAATAAACCGCTGATTCTTTGCTCCAATAGTGAATGGGATTACCAACTAGTAAAGAAAGATGCCTTTCAACTTATCCTAATCTGTTGTAAGAATTATGATCACCGATCTAAATATGTACTTCCGGTTCGCCCTTCTCCTAATTTGCCAAACATACAATCTATTTATCTCTACCCCACTACCTGTCTTTTCGAGGGCACAGTGCTCAGTGAGGGCAGAGGCACAAAAAAGCCTTTTCAGCTAATCGGCCACCCTGCTCTTCCTAAAAATATGGTTCAGTTTACTCCAAATCCAAATGAGGGTGCCAAAAAATCAAAACATTATGGATTGGTTTGTTACGGATGGGATTTTAGCGGCACTCCAGCACAGGTACTAAATAAAACAAATCAAAAAATTCAATTGAATTGGCTCTTGGAGGCCTATCGGATTTTCCCACAGAAAGATAGTTTCTTCTTGATACCTAAATCAGGAAACCCTGACCAGTCCTTCTTTAATAAACTTGCAGGTAATCAAGTATTGATGCAGCAAATCCAAGCTGGCAATTCCGAGCAGGAAATTCGTAAGTCTTGGGAGCCGCAATTAACGCAATTCAAAGAGATCAGAAAACGGTATTTGCTTTATAAGGACTTTGAGTAGGCCTTGCCACATTTTGTACATTCGCACTCATGATAAAAGACCCCAAGTCGATTCGTATTGTATTTATGGGCACCCCAGATTTTGCAGTAGCCAGCCTACAGGCTTTGCTGGATCAAGGATTTAATGTAGTAGGTGTAATAACTGCTCCTGATAAACCAGCAGGCCGAGGACTTGAAATACAGCAAAGCCCAGTAAAACAATTGGCCGTTTCTTACAAACTCCCACTTCTTCAACCCATCAAGCTAAAAGACCCAGATTTCCTGGAGCAACTAAAAGCCTGGAAACCTGATTTACAAATAGTAGTTGCATTCCGTATGCTTCCAGAGGTTGTATGGGCATTACCGGCCCAAGGAACTATCAACCTCCATGGATCGCTATTACCTAACTATCGCGGGGCAGCACCGATCAATTGGGCATTGATCAATGGAGAAAAGAAAACAGGGGTAACCACTTTTCTACTGAAGCATGAGATTGATACAGGGGATCTGCTATTACAAAAAGAAATTGAAATTGAAGAGGCCGATAATTTTGGAAGCTTGTATAACAAGTTGAAACTAATGGGTGCTACTGTGCTCACAGAAACCATTGAGCGATATGTTCAAAATGAAATAACTCCTACGCCACAATTTAATGCTGGTCAGTCATTAAAATCAGCTCCAAAACTGGAGAAAGAAACCGGAGCTATCAATTGGAATTCCACGGTGTGTGCGATAAACAGTTTGATCCGAGGATTATCACCACTCCCCGGTGCCTATGCCAAGCTGGATGGCAAAATGCTAAAGATTTATTACGCCGTTGCCATTGAAGAAAAAATTACGGTAGAACCGGGTACTATTGAAACCGATGGCAAAAATTATCTGCGATTTGCTTGTCAGGACGGTTGGCTCCAAGTGGAAGAAATTCAACTAGAAGGGAAAAAGAGAATGAAAACAATTCCGTTTTTACAGGGCTACCGCTTCTCCTAATCAAGTCGTAAAACAAGCACTACAAATGGTCTTTGAGTATTCTCAAACCTTTGGGGTAGTAATTATTGACACGGCCTGTCAAGACATTTAACCAACCCAATGGTAATCCCTGATAAGCAGCAACCATCCAACCTTTATTTGAAGTAGCCGCTTTAATTTCCTTTCGCTGTAAATAAGCAATGGCCTGCGAGTAATCAAGCGATAACTGTTCTACTGCAGAAGATAAATGAGTGGACAATGCCAATGCATGATCAGGGATTAATTTATCACGCATCCACTCCCCAATTCGAACACCAGCATAAATAGGATGTAAGGCGTTTTGAATAATTTGCCAATCTGCTTGCATCGCTTTCGGAAACGCCATCAACTGGCCCCCTATTTCCGTAACATCCATCCCATCAAGATCGATCCAATCTACAAGTGAGGAAAAATCTGCAGACTTTTTGATCTGTTTATTTTTTTCAGTTCGATAAGGCCTCTCAATTGGTGCAGCAGTATTTGGCTTCTGAAAGCAGGTAAAAAAGAATCCTTCCCCCATTACATGATGAGGCCAACAGCGGTAGCCATTCGTAGTTTCAATCACTCCCCAAGAATAATCAAGTTGAATGGGCATAAAAATTGCCCCATGTTGATTAATGAACCACTCCGCTATTTCCTCGTTTTCTGCTGAAGAATAAGAACAAGTGGCATAAAACAAAACACCTCCGGGCTTCAGCACTTTCCAAGCGGCCTGTAAAATTCGTTGCTGTCGAAGTGCACAATGACTAACCTGGCCTGCTGTCCACGATGCGATTGCATCGTGATCTTTTCTGAATAACCCACTTCCGCTACAGGGAGCGTCTAAAGTAATCCAATCAAAATATCCCGGTAATTTTTCAAAATGATCAGGGTCGTTTTGAGTGACTATAACATTATCTGTTCCCCACTTTACCATGTTATCTCTGAGTAAACCTGTTCTTGAGCGAATCACTTCATTGGCCACTAATAAACTGCCAGGTGCCAGTAGCGAATGAAGATGGGTCGCTTTACCGCCAGGTGCTGCACACAAATCCAAGGCACGAATGGGTTGATTTGACAAGCCAGACTGTAAGAAAACTTGCTCCAGCAGCATGCTGCTGGCTTCCTGTACATAATAAGCGCCTGCATGAAAGTTTGGATCAAATGTAAAAGAAGGTCTTGGTGAAACATATGATCCCATCTGAGCCCAAGGGACAGGGGTTAGCGAAAAAGATAAATCGCTTTTTTTTGCAGGGTTAATACGAATGGAGGTAATTGGGGCTGCTTGAAGATGTGCGGCCTCAAAAAGCACAGGATCATAACCGGGAAGACCCTCCAGTGAAGTTAAAAAAGAAGAAGGTAGTTGCACAGTTAAAACTAAGAAGAATCAGAGATTTTTAATCTCTGTCACCAAGTCCTGCAGTACTTTTTTTGCATCGCCAAACAACATAGAAGTCTTGGGCCTGAAAAATAATTCATTTTCGATACCCGCATATCCAGGTTTCATACTTCTCTTGTTGACTATAACATGCTTGGCAAGCTCTACGTCTAGAATTGGCATGCCATAAATTGGCGAAGCAGGATCAGACTTTGCAGCTGGATTAACAACATCATTAGCACCTAATATCAACACAACGTCTGTTGTAGAAAATTCTTCATTGGCCTGTTCCATTTCCAGCAATTTCTCATAAGAAACATCTGCCTCGGCCAGCAAAA
The DNA here is from genome assembly GCA_903846615.1 of uncultured Bacteroidota bacterium. GTDB lineage: Bacteria > Bacteroidota > Bacteroidia > Chitinophagales > Chitinophagaceae > JJ008. The sequence continues at coordinate 15,392 of CAINBK010000047.1, read as the reverse complement.
CATTCATGTGACCAGGCATACGCCCCGCAACTGGATGTATCGCATATTTTACATCAACCCCTTTGGAGGTTAATAATTTTTCCAACTCATGACAAGCATGTTGTGCTTGTGCCACCGCCAAACCATACCCCGGAACAATGTATACTTTAGAAGCATAACTCATTAACACTGCTGTATCACTAAGGCTGATCTCTTTATGTGTACCCACCGGACCAGCAGAAGAAACTCCTACGCTTGATCCTCCAAAAGAACCAATTAATACGTTAGTAAGCGAACGATTCATTGCCTTGCACATAAGAATCGTGAGAAGCGTACCCGCGGCACCTACCAGAATTCCTCCTGTAAGCATCACTTTATTATCGTAAAGAAAACCGCCGCATGCTGCCGCAACACCAGTAAAGGAATTCAATAATGAAATTACCACAGGCATATCAGCGCCACCAATAGGGAACACAAAGAATATTCCGTAAAGTAAAGACAGAAAAAAGATTGTATAGAAGATCAATACTGCATTAGCAGGCAAAAGCACAATCAGGTAAACTGCGAGCGCAACAATAACTGCAAGAAGTAAAATGTTGAAAATATGCTGGCCTTTGAATGAAAAATCTTTTATGGACCCATTCAATTTTCCCCAAGCAATAATGCTACCCGCAAAAGAAACAGAACCAATGATTAGCCCTAATACAATGATCAATAAAAATCCCTTCACTGCACTTGCACCTCCGGCGGACATTAATAATACACCTGCCATCATGGGATCCAAATGAGCCAGATGGTCAAACTCTACCAAACTGATCAAGGCAGCGCAAGCTCCCCCCATCCCATTGAAAAGACTTACCATCTCAGGCATGGCGGTCATCTTGACGCGCTTGGCAGCCAAAGTCCCAGTAATAGTTCCGATTAAAATTCCGCCAAAAATCCATGCATAGTTACCCAACCGAGTCCCGTCCTCCTCGTATAAAAAAATAGTCCCCAGAATGGCTAGGGTCATTCCAATTGCGGCAACTCTGTTTCCATTGCGCGCCGTGGCAGGTTGTGATAACATTTTCAGCCCCACTATAAAAGTGACAGAGGCAATGAGGTATAAAAAAGTTAATAAGTTGAGTTCCACAATTATCTTTTTTTAATTCAGGATTTTTTTTTCTTCTTAGAGAACATCTCCAACATTCTGTCCGTGACCACAAATCCCCCTACCACATTTAATGTCCCCACGATTACAGCAATAAACCCAAGTACCAATGCCAGGTAATTTGAGGAAGAAGCTTTGCCCATTACAATGATGGCGCCAATAATAACAACGCCGTGAATAGCATTTGCGCCACTCATAAGAGGAGTATGCAAAACACTGGGTACTCTACCAATTACTTCAATCCCCACAAAAATCATCAGGATAACAACATAAAGAATTTCCTGATGTAAGCTAATCCAAGATAAAAGTTGTTCCATTTTTATAAGCTTGAAGCGATTCTTTCATTTACTATTTTCCCCTGAAATGTAACACAAGCTCCTTTTACTAAATCATCCTCCCAATTCAAGTGTAAGGAACCCGCTTTATCGATTAATAATTGGAAAAAATTAAGCACATTTTTACCATACAGTTTACTGGCATCAGCGGGAAGCGTAGCAGGTAAACTGGAAGCCCCTACTATTCTTACTCCCTGTTGATCAACAGTCTCACCCTCTTTGGTAAAAGGAGTATTACCGCCTGTTGCTGCAGCTAAGTCAATAATAACCGAACCATTCCGCATAGCAGCAATCATATCGGCTGTAATTAAAATAGGCGCCTTTTTCCCAGGTATTTGAGCCGTAGTAATAATAATATCGGCTTTTGTGGCAGACTGTGCAATACGTTCACGCTGGCGACGCTGATAATCCTCTGATTGCTCCACCGCATAGCCCCCGGCACTGCTTGCGTCAGCAGCACCTTCAACCTCAATAAATTTTGCACCCAGACTCATGACCTCTTCTTTTACCGCTGGACGTGTATCAAAAACTTCTACGACAGAACCTAACCTTTTTGCAGTAGCAATTGCTTGTAATCCAGCCACACCTGCGCCCAGAATTAAAACCTTTGCTGGAGTAATGCTACCCGCAGCTGTCATAAACATAGGGAAATAACGACCATAGGTGTTAGCAGCTAATAAAACCGCTTTATAACCAGCAATATTCGCTTGGGAACTTAAAATATCCATTGATTGCGCCCTGGTAGTTCGCGGTAGCATATCCAAGGAAAAACAGGTTACATCTGACTTAGCTACTTGTTGTACCCACTCTTTTTTATAAAGCGGTTGATAGGCCCCAATTAAAATTTTACCAGCGAGTGAACTCAGTTGTTCTTCAGCAACTGGGTGCATAGATAAAATCACATCGGCTTTAGACACAACGGCAGTACGGTCACTTATCGTTGCACCCGCAGCTTGATAAGAGGCATCACTACAAAAAGAAAGCGCTCCTGCTCCTTGTTCTACCCAAACAGTAAATCCCTTTTTAACAAGGGATAAAACAGCTTCGTCCGTTAACGACACCCTGGTTTCTGGATTTGCTTCCCGAAGAACTCCAATGATCATAGTTGTAAGCAGAATTAGTAAAACTGCGGGGCAAATGTAGCACTTAATAACGAATCTTAAAATGAGACTTCCCCAGAAAAGCAGGATCTAGAAAAGCTACTCCAAATTGAAAAAAATCGATTGTTAGATTAACCATTTTATGTGTCTGAATAAAAGACCAAGCCTTTTCCATTCCATGGCTCCAGTGTATATCGTCCACAATTATCATTGAGGTGGATGATATATGGGGTAGTAATTGCAAAAAATATCGCTTAGTAGCTTCCTCTTGATGATTCCCATCCATAAAAACCAGATCCGGTTTGGAAATTCGACCCATCAATTCACACAACTTAGTATCCAGATTACCCTTTTCTACCCTAACATTCTTACATCCCCAGTCTGCCATATTTTCTTTTGCTTTTTCAGCAATTGAGTCAACCCCCTCAATGGTATAAATGGAAGATGCAGGACATGCCAACGAAAAAAAACCAGCTGTGAGACCTAAAGATGTACCAAGCTCAAGTATTGTTTGTGGTTGACAATAACGAGCAATTCGAAAAATAAATTTAGCGGTACGAGGCGTCTTCGCAGCTGTTTTTGCCAGCGATGAAACAGAGCGAATATTGGATTTTCCATACCGAGATCCGGCTCCAATTTCTTGAACCGGAAGCAGCGTAAAATCAATTAATAGAGATTGCCTCCACGCATTCCAAATCTCATATTCTTGGTAAGAAGTTTTGTCTTGGAGCACCTTAGTTACAAAATCAAAAACATATGGAGAATGAATACCATGCCCCTTGGAGTTAGAAGCGCGAAGCAAAAAGTCTAGGTACTTAACAAGCAGTTGAGCAGAGGTGAACATAGGGTTTAGGTTAGTCGCTCCCAAACCTGGAAAGAATAATTATACGCATGCTTTGCGTCAGCCTCTCGATCCAATTGACTAATGAGTTTCCAATTTTTAGGATGAAAGGAAGAAAAAAAAGTATCTGCATCAGGAGCAGCGTCAACCCGCGTAAGATAGATCCGCGTTGCCAAGTCAAAAAACAAATTGTAGATCTCCCCACCTCCAATGACAACTACTTCTTTTACGCCGCATTCCTTTGCTTTTGAAAGGGCCGTTATCACATCAGCTACCACAATCACTTCATTGGATGGATTCCAGTTTGTCTGCCGGGTAATCACAATGTTGGTACGCCCAGGCAATGGCTTACCCAGTGAATCAAATGTTTTTCTACCCATAATGATGGGCAAACCCCAGGTAATATTTTTAAAATGCTTTAAATCGGCAGGAAGATGCCAAGGCATGGTTCCCTCTTTACCAATGGCACCATTATGAGCGGCAGCAACAATGAGGGATACTTGCATATCGATTATTTTAGACTGCTACCGGTGCTTTGATTGCCGGATGGCATTGATAATTTAAAATTTCGATATCCTCAAAACGAAATGAAAACAAATCTTTGACAGCTGGATTTAACTGTAAAGTTGGCAAAGGAAAAGGCTGTCGGCTTAACTGTAATTTAACCTGTTCAAAGTGATTACTATAGATATGAACATCTCCGAATGTATGAACAAAATCTCCGGGCTCTAATTGGCACACTTGTGCAATCATATGTGTAAGTAATGCATAAGAGGCAATATTAAAAGGAACCCCTAAGAATACATCCGCACTGCGTTGATACAATTGACAACTCAAACGACCATCCGCTACATAAAATTGAAAGAGCGAATGACAAGGCATCAATGCCATTTGAGGAAGCTCCGCCACATTCCAAGCACTGACAATCAATCGACGACTATCAGGATTATTTTTGATCTCTTGAACTAAAGAAGCAATCTGATCCACTACTTGCCCATTCTTTCCCTCCCAGCGTCTCCACTGTTTACCGTAAACAGGGCCCAGTTCGCCTTCTGAGTCAGCCCATTCGTCCCAAATACTAACTCCATTATCTTTCAAATAGGCGATATTAGTTTCTCCTTTTAAGAACCAAAGTAATTCATGGATAATACTTCTAAGATGCACTTTCTTAGTAGTCACAAGTGGAAATCCCTTAGCAAGATCAAAACGCATTTGATAACCGAAAACACTTTTGGTACCGGTACCCGTGCGGTCCGTTTTATCAGTGCCCTTTTCAAGGATATGCTTTAATAAATCGTGGTACTGCTGCATACTGCAATATTAAGCCGAATGAGTCCGACGTGCCAACTCTTTTTGTATCAACCCCAACTCCCGGCCCGTTTGGCCTTTTACAGCCGTATTTTCCTGCGCTCTTCTCATTAAGTAGGGGACAACATCTTCAATGGGACCAAAGGGGAGGTATTTACTAACACTACAACCTGCGTCAGCCAAGTTAAAAGTAATATTATCACTCATGCCATAAAGCTGACTCCAATGAATATGAGGATGATTAGAAGGCAACCCCTGCTCTTTCAATAAATTAAATGCCAACAGGCAACTATTCTCATTGTGAGAAGCCACCACTACTCCAAAATGACCGATATGCTCAATACAAAAACGTAGGGCTTTGTTGTAAAGCTCGTCAGTCGCCTCCTTGGTGGGATTGATAGGAGAAGTGTACATCATCGCTGCGGCACGTTTTCTTTCTTTTTCCATGTAAGCACCCCGAACCAACTTAGCGCCAGATATATAACCACGACTATTCGCCAATTGATACATGGCTTGCAAAAATTCTAAGCGATCGGTACGATATAATTGATACGTATTGTAAACAAAGGGAGCGCTTTTGTTGCAAAGCTCCATCATAATCGCACATAACGCATCAAGCGGTTCCTGAATCCAGGTTTCCTCCGCATCAAGCGCTACTGCAATTTTTTTAGTAGAAGCATGAAAACAAATTTTTTCCATGCGGGAACAGACGCGCCCCCACTCATTCAATAATGCAGCAGGAAGTTCGTTCAGTGCCTGTTCATACCTTTCCAATAATGGTTTATTAATTGCAATCATCCTGGCATGCAACTCCTCTAATAATTCAAAACGTGCAAGACCTGTTAATTTGATACTAATGAATGGAATATTGGATTGCGTGGCGGCAAAATCAATCACACGTACAAATTCGTCACGTGCTTGATCAAAAAAATGTTCGCCTTGCTTACCTTCTACTCCATAGTCCAGAATAACTTTCACATTGAATGAACCTAATTTTTCAGCAACAGGAATGGTTTGTTCCAAGGTCTCCCCTCCTATGAATTGCGAAAAAAGAGTAGAACGAATCAAATCCTTTACTGGCAGCCCCGCCTGAATGGACCAAGGTGTGAGGCGCGTGCCAATCTGAACGAGCCATGGGTTGGACATCACTTTAAAAAGAAATCGTGCTTTTTTTAGCTCAGAATCTGATTTGTACTGGAATGCAAGGGCCGTATTATCAAAAGAGGGAGACAAATCGTGGATAGGCATGGTGAGAACTGCTGAATTGTATGCCTGCAAAAATAGTGGAACAAGGGGATAACAATAACAGCCCCTTTCTAAATTGCTTGATGATTGAAAGGCTGTAATACCATTTCGCTAACTACCCCACTAGCCGGTTGCTGACAAAGAAACCAAATAGAGCGTGCCGCCTCCTCAGGTTGTATCATTTTTTCTCGCTGTACACGAAGATCGATGGTATCCCAAAATCCGGAATTAACACCCCCCATAAAGACATTGGTAATACGAATATCGGTGCGTTTGATCTCCTCCCTTACACTTTGCATCATTCCCACCAGCCCGTATTTTGAAGCACTATAGGCTGCAGCACCCGCCATTGGAACTTTTCCTAGTACCCCCGGAATATTGATTATAAGTCCCTTTTTTGCAGTTTTCATAGCAGGCAAAAATGCCTTTAACAAACGGAAAGGTGCCAGTAAGTTGATTTGAAGCGTTTGCATCATTTCCTCTTCAGTAAGCGTTTCCATGGGCTTTATAACTCCTATACCTGATGCATTTATTAAAATGTCTATTGTTGAAAAGGCGGAAAAATACTGTTGAGCTAATTGGGCCACAGCAGGAGACTCTTGCAAATCAGCAGAAAAGTAATGCCCGGTTGGTACCCCTATTGATTGGGCAAAGGATTGTAATGCAACCGAATCTCGGCCAGAAAGAAAAAGGGCGGCCCCGCTGCCCTGTAATAACCGGGCTGTATGCATCCCAATATCCCCCGTAGCACCTACAATCAATACATTCTTTCCGCGTAAGCTTTCCATAAATTCAATTTCTTCAAGAACAAACACCCAAGATTTTTGTTTGAACTACCACTGCTTTTCAATGAAAGAATTAACTATTTTATTCCCTCACCAGCTTTATTTCCCTCACCCTGCCCTGGAAATAAACCGCCCGGTATTGCTGATAGAGGAAGCCCTGTTCTTCACACAATTTCATTTTCACAAGCAGAAACTCATTCTTCATCGCGCATCCCTTCGCGCCTTTCAAGAGCTGTTAGAAAAAAAAGGCTTCACGGTTAGTTATATTACTGCTATTGAATCAACGCATGATCTAACTATTTGTCTTGAAGAGCTTTCTAAAGAAGGGTTGGGAAAACTGCATTATATAGACCCCGTAGATGATTGGTTACATCAAAAAATAAAACGAAGTGCCCAACAATTAAAAATTAAGTTAACAGATTATCCAAGTCCCGGATTTCTTAATCAATTAAATGAAGTAAAAAATTTCTTCGAAAAAAGAAAAACATACTTCCAAACTGATTTTTATTGCTGGCAACGAAAACAGCGTAATTGGTTGATAGATCAACAAGGAAAACCGGTTGGGGGAAAATGGACATTTGACGACCAGAACCGGGAGCGCTATCCTAAAAAAAATACACCTCCAGCACTTCCAGCAATCAATCCCAATAAGCATGTAAAAGAAGCTATTCAGTATATAGAAAGTCATTTTTCAAAGAATCCTGGAGAAACTAAAAACTTTAACTACCCGGTTACACACGAACAAGCCAGAAATTGGTGGAGAAATTTTTTGGAGACCCGCTTCAAAGATTTCGGGATTTACGAAGATGCAATGACCATTCAACATACTTGGCTGCACCACGCAGTTATTAGCCCGCTTTTGAATATTGGTCTATTGGAACCAGCCACCCTAATCCAAGAGGCCCTTGAATTTGGGGAAAGCCAAAAAATTCCACTGAATTCATTGGAAGGGTTTATCAGACAAATTTCTGGATGGCGGGAGTTTATTCGTATTGTTTACGAAAGAGAAGGGCGTAAACAAAGGACTACCAACTACTGGAAGTTTACTCGAAAAATCCCCTCCAGTTTCTGGACTGGGAAAACGGGTGTTCATCCCATTGATCATCTCATTGATACACTAAAGAAAAATGCATATACACATCACATTGAGCGATTGATGGTGCTCGGGAATTTTATGCTGCTTTGCGAATTTGACCCCGACGATGTTTATCGATGGTTTATGGAATGGTACATTGATAGCTATGATTGGGTAATGGTGCCGAATGTTTATGGCATGACGCAATTTGCAGATGGAGGATTAATGACCACTAAACCCTACATCAGCGGCAGTAACTATTTACTCAAGATGGGGGATTGGGATAAGAAAATAACCACTCAACTGGATAATGGCGAAGTAGTTTCTTGGACAGAGATCTGGGATGGCCTGTTCTGGCGTTTCATGGATAAGCAAAGAGGCTTTTTCCTCAAGAATCCCCGACTGGGAATGCTGGTTAAAACATTAGATAAGATGAACCCAGATCGCAAAAAGCGGCTTTTTCTAGTAGCCAATTCATTTTTATTGCAACTGGACAGAACTAAATAAGGAATTTATTGTTTAAGGTTCTACAGATGCATTTTCCAACAGACATACAATCCATCAAAAACCGTATCAAAAAAATTGATCCGGTAGGTTACGGTATTACCCGCAACTACTTGGATGGTAAAGTGACATATTTGTCCCCCTACATATCAAGGGGTGTGATTTCTACCCGTCAGATCGCTGAATATGTAATGCAATTGGATTATCAGCCTCATCAAATATTACGCCTTATACAAGAGCTGGCCTGGAGAGATTATTTTCAACGCGTATGGCAGCAGTTAGGAGATGATATTTTTGAAGATATACGGATGAACAGAACGGCCATCCGAACACACAAGATGCCTAAAGCAATTCTGGATGCTTCCACAGGAATTGCAGCTGTTGACGAAGGTATCCAATCACTAATTCGTACCGGGTACATGCATAACCATATTCGTATGTACACGGCTTCCATTAGCTGTAATATTGGACGAACAGATTGGCGACTTCCCTCTAAGTGGATGTACTACCATTTATTAGATGGAGACCTGGCCAGTAATACGTTGAGTTGGCAATGGGTAGCTGGTACTTTTTCTTCAAAAAAAAACTACTGCAATCAAGAAAACATTAATCAATATTGCGGTACTAAACAGAAAGGGACTTTTCTAGATAAACCTTATCTGAATTTACCCACACTGGATGTTCCTTCGGCATTAGAGCCTGTCGAGAATATTACGCTACAAACACAATTACCTAAAAAAGAAAGCCCAGTAATAGATCCTAGTTTACCTGTTTTACTGTATCACCCTTATCATCTCGATCCAACCTGGAAAAAAGACATCAAGGCTAATCGCATCCTTGTGCTGGAACCCTCCCACTTTAGGGAGCACCCGGTCAGTGAAGTGGTAATTAAGTTTATAACTGAACTGGGAGAAAATATTGAAGGTCTTCAAATTTTTGCAGGAGAAGTTGGAGAAATTACAAGACTTATAGACTGCAATTCAATTTATACCCGAGAGCACCCTTCCTTTCAGCATTTTCCGGGAGTTCATGAATCAAGAGAATGGTTAGTCCCCGAACTAACCGGCCGATTTACTTCTTTCTTTGACTATTGGAAAAAAGCGGAGAAAGTACTTTTCCCAAAAACAAAAAAAGCTGACCCAGCACTTACTCTTTTCTCCGAATCCCCTGTACTATCTTTGCAGAAACGGTGATATGCAAACTAAATCCCCTGCAGATAGTTTAACTATCATGACAGAGCTAGTGCTCCCCAACGACACAAACTTATTTGGAAACCTTATGGGAGGCCGCTTGATGTATTGGATGGATATTGCAGCTGCCCTAGCTGCTCAAAAACATTGTAGCGTACCCTGTGTAACCGCATCAGTCGACAACATATCTTTTGAGAACCCAATAAAACTGGGAAACACCGTTCATATAGAAGCAAAAGTCACCAGAGCATTCAACTCTTCTATGGAAGTTCATCTGCGTGTTTGGGGAGAAGATCTTACGCAACAATATCGATACAAAAGCAACGAGGCTTATTATACATTTGTAGCCCTGGATCCCAACCGAAAACCTCGCGTTGTCCCATCACTTCAACCTACGAATGAGGAGGAAAAAAAATTATTTGATGGAGCACTTCGTAGAAGGCAGCTTCGTTTGATTTTAGGAGGTAAGATGCAGCCAGGTGAAGCGGCCGAATTAAAGGCACTTTTTGCTGACGCAAAATAATCGGGTTAATTAGCCAACTCTGTACGGTGGTGCTTTCCCTTTAACATGTACGCTCGACTTTGTTCAATTGCATCCATAATCTGATCCATGATTTCTTCAGCCGGTGCATCATAATCAATTTTCAATGGGGCTTTAAATTGTACTGACAGATTTGTATTTCTCTTCTTTAGTTTCAATCCTTTTTTATTAAAGGCACGCCAAAAACCACTAATTACAATGGGGATCACAATGGGGCGAACTTCTTTAATAATCAGCGCTGTCCCTTTTCTGCCCGGTGCAAAAGGCCGGGTAGTACCCTGCGGAAAAGTAATCACCCAATTTTTTTCAAGCGCCCTTACAATTTTTCGGGTATCTGATGGATCAAGTCCCCTCCTAACATCTTTTCCTTCAGCACGCCAGGTTCTCTTAACCGTAATACCTCCCGCTAGTAAAAAGAGACGGGAAAGCAAGTTGTCCTTCATCGTTTCCACAGCAGCCACATAGTTAACCCGAGTAAACGGATTCAATAGATAATAGGGGATCCCCAATCTATCCTTCTTTCCCCATTTAATAGCACAGAAAATCTGGAAAAAGGTAATGACATCAGCAAAATATGTTTGATGATTACTGACAAAGAGCACGCGTTCTTTTGGTAGCCCTTTTAGATGCTCAGCGCCGCTAATACGAAGACGATTGAAGAGTGCAAGACCTGGGTAAGAGGCCACGCCTACGACCATGAAAACTGCTTTTCTGATCAAATTGGCACGAAAGATTCTTTGCACGAATTTAGACATGCGTTGAGGTTACAGGTATAACAAATATAATAAGCCCTGTTGCATAGTCATAAAAAAAGGCTGCCGTATCGGCAGCCTTGTAAAATAAAGTAGACAAAACGAAGATTATTCAGCGCCTTTTTCTTCAGCACCACCTTCCATCTTCTTCTTAAGATCAGCTAAAACACCCAGATCGCCCAAGGTTGCTTTTTCAACTTTGCTCTGGATATTCTTTACCACTTTCTTTGTCTTATCGGAATCAGCTTTTGCCTCTTTCTTAGCTACTTCAGCTTCCTCTACTTGTCCTTGCTCCCAAATACGTGTGTGAGAAAGTACAATTCGCTTTTCATTTCGATCAAACTCTATTACCATAAAGGATGCAGTCTCATCTGCTGCGATGGTTTTGCCATCTTCCTTCGCCAAATGACGATTAGGTGCAAAACCTTCTAGACCATAAGGCAACTGAACAACAGCGCCTTTATCGTCGCGACGTGTAACCAGTCCTTCATGTAAACTTCCGATAGCGAAAGTATCCTGTAATGTATTCCAAGGATCTTCCTCCAATTGCTTATGTCCTAATTGCAGCTTACGATTTTCACGATCGATACCTAAGATCATCACATCGATGTGCTGTCCAACTTTAGTATACTCTGTAGGATGGTTAAAGCGTTTTAACCAGCTCAGATCACTAATATGAATCATACCACCAATACCAGGAGCAAGCTCAACAAACACACCGTAATTAGTAATATTTTTCACTAAACCAGCATGACGACTTCCCTCTGGGAATTTGGCATCAATTTCATTCCAAGGATCAGCAGAAAGTTGTTTGATAGAAAGACTCATTTTGCGACTTTCTTTATCCAGCGTTACAATCTTTGCTTCGTGCTCGTCACCTAATTTGAAATACTCTTTAGCATTAACGGGTGTATTAGCCCATGTGATCTCAGACACGTGAACCAGCCCTTCAACACCAGGTTGGATTTCTAAGAAAGCACCATAGTCTTCAATATTCACAACTTTACCTTTCACTACGTTACCTTCTACAACAGCATCACCCAAAACATCCCAAGGATGAGGAGTAAGCTGCTTCAAGCCCAGGCTAATGCGGCGTTTTTCGTCATCGAAGTCAAGTACCACCACATTGATTTTCTGATCAAGCTTAAGCACTTCAGAAGGATGCGCAATGCGGCCCCAAGAGATATCGGTGATGTATAATAAACCATCTAATCCGCCCAAGTCCATAAAGGCACCAAAGTCAGTGATATTTTTCACGGTTCCTTCCAACACTTGTCCTTTTTCCAGTTTGCTCATGATCTGTGCACGCTGTGCTTCGATATCACTCTCGATTAACGCTTTGTGAGATACTACAGCATTCTTGATAGTTTCATTGATCTTAACAACTTTAAACTCCATTGTCTTACCAACAAACTGATCGTAGTCCGTTACAGGCTTTACATCGATCTGTGAACCTGGCAAGAAAGTCTCCATGCCAAATACATCTACGATCAAGCCGCCTTTTGTTTTAGAGGTAACAGTACCTGTGATGATCTCGCCCGTTTTGTGTACTTCCACAATACGCTCCCAAGCACGTGTAATACGAGCTTGACGACGGCTTAGATTTAGATGACCATCGCGGTCTTCTTTTTCCACGATCATTACTTCCACTTCATCTCCAACTTTTAGGCCGGGGATATCACGGAACTCGTTAAATGAAATCAATCCATCACTTTTAAAACCGATGTTTAAAACCACATCTGTTTTAGTCAATCCCACTACTAATCCTTTGATTAGTTCACCATCGTTCAATTGAACGAAAGTGCTTTCGTAAACTTTGTGATACTTATCTTTCTCGTCATTAGAGTAAGAGGTAACATTACGTTTGTCTACGGTCCAATCGAAATCGTCGTGTGCAGTTTGCACAGCCTCTACAGGTGCTTTTGTTGTCGCTGCAGGTGTGACGGTATCCGCCCCACTCTCCTGTACATCAGCGTTTAATTGTTTGGTGATTAATTGGTGAAACATTCTAATTACCCGAGGGTTTTATTTCGGGGTGGCAAAGATACAGGTATTATCATTATTTTCACTAAAAATCAAGGCTTGCTTTACCAAGGACTTAAACTAGCTTCTAGACTGGCTATCAAGCTTTTATGCAGAGATATTCGCATAAATAATCCGGCGATTCTTGAACTAAAAGGTCCAATCCTTTTAGCAGCAAATCACCCTAATTCTTTTCTCGATTCCATTCTTATCGATACACTGTTCAGAGAACCTGTATGGGCACTGGCCCGCGGTGACGCATTTAATAAAAAATGGCACGCCCGTCTTTTACGTTCCTTGCGCATTTTCCCCGTGTACAGAAATAGTGAGGGGGTAGAGAATCTCCATGTGAATTACCAAACTTTTGATACTTGTGTGGAGCTGTTCAAACAAAACCAGATTGTTACCATTTATAGTGAGGCGCTTTGTGTAAACGAATGGCATTTACGAAATCTTAAAAAAGGAACTGCCCGTTTAGCTATACAGGCCTGGGAGGCTGGTGTACCGCTAACGGTTTTACCCGTTGGGATCAATTATAGTTCTTTCAGAACGATTGGAAAAAACGTTCATATAAATTTTGGAGATCCCATCACTGCAGAGAAAATACCCTTGTCAAAAAGTGACGGACACCGACATCAGCACTTTAATCAATGCTTACAAGAGGAGCTAAAAAAACTAGTGTACGAAATTGCTCCCGGTGATACAGCACGATTAGAGCAAATGCTGGGATCACCTGTTCACAAACTAGAAAAACTGTTGCTTTTCCCTTTTGCCGTATTCGGAAAAATAATTCATTTTCCAATTTATTATCCGCTTCAACAATACACTCTTAAAAATTTTGGAGAAACGGGCCACTATGATTCGGTATTAAGCGCCCTTCTTCTACTCGCCTACCCCTTTTACTTACTCCTGATCCTATTAGTACTCTTGACAATTGGAGCTTCGTTTTTAACAGCCCTATTTACCATAGCAGGACTCCCGCTATTTGCGTGGTGTCATGTTCGTACTAAAAAGCAATTTGACTTTCAGTGATTCGGTGAGTCAGCTATTCCCATCGCAGCCAGATAACCACTACTCCAAGCGTGTTGAAAATTAAAACCGCCCGTAATTCCATCTACATCTATTACCTCTCCGGCAAAAAATAAACCTGGAACTAATTTGCTCTCCAAACGTACTGGATCAATTTGGCTACAATCAATTCCGCCGGCTGTGACAAACTCCTCCTTAAAAGTTGTTTTACCAGCAATAGCAATCTCTTGGTCCGTGAGAAGTTTTATTAATTTATTTTTTTGCCGAGCCGATAAAGTTGCAAAGCGACAAGTCTCATCAATCTCAGCCTCCGAGAGAAAATGAGCCCACAAACGCTTAGGAAGTTGAAACAACCCACTTGTCAATAATTGCTTCGTGGGCTGCAAGTTCCGTTGTGTATCAAAATGAGCAGAGAGGTTGGCGCTATTCCATCCTTCACCCTCTAACCAGTTTATATGAATTGTAAATTGATAGTTTTTTTCTTGCAACCAACGGGCACCCCAGGCACTCAAACGCAAAACAGCAGGACCACTGAATCCCCAATGGGTAATTAACAAAGGCCCTGTTTCCTCAAATTTTGAACCCTGTATTCGTACACGCACTTGCGGCACACTAACTCCCATCAATTTTATTAGAGAATTTGAGGGCGCGTTGAAAGTAAATAATGATGGGACTGGAGGAACAAGGGTATGTCCCATTGTCTTGATCCAATGCAAAGAACGCTCCTGCAACATGCCGCCGCTTGCTACACAGCAATAGGTTGCCTGTACGAAATGCCCATTACCTAATCGAATTAAAAATTGATTGTTTTCCTTGCTAACATCTTCTACAGTAGCATGCAATCTAAATTCCACTTGATATCTTGAGGCTTCATGCAATAAAACATCAATGATAGTCTGTGAAGTATCTGTAACAGGAAACATCCTCCCATCAGGTTCCGTTTTTAGCTCAACACCACGCTCCTGAAACCATTGAATTGTATCAGTTGTAAAAAAATGATGCGCCGTTTTCTTTATCAATGAAGCGCCCCTTGGATAAAATAACGGGAAAAGCTTTTTGTCAAAACAAGCATGCGTAACGTTGCAACGCCCTCCGCCACTAACCTTGACTTTGGAAAGTAATTTTCCAGTCTTCTCAATAACCACCACTTTCCATTCAGGTTGTAACCGAGCCACATTAATGGCGGCAAAAATTCCTGCAGCACCGCCACCAATTACAGCCACCTGGCATTGCAATGGAGTAGCCATGCTTTTAGTTAAAAAGTTGAACCGGTGCTGACGGAAACAAGTTTTGATTAAGACGCTCTGCAGCTTCAATTGGCGTATAATCAGATAAGATCTCGGCCTTATCCTTTCGGACACAAACATCATGCTCAAAATGAACAGAAACTTTTGCATCCTTAGTACGAACTGTCCAGCCATCCTGATCGGTAAATACCTCTTTTTTACCGAGATTGATCATGGGTTCAATAGCTAAGACTAATCCTTCCTTGAGTTTAGGACCAGCACCCCTTTTCCCATAATTAGGTACTTGTGG
>CAINBK010000046.1:0-8473 GCA_903846615.1 uncultured Bacteroidota bacterium | reverse complement strand
CTGGTCCAGTGATGCTTTGCTTTGATCCTCGCCCTTCTTGGCCTCTTCAAGTTGCTGCTGTGCCAAATCCTTACAGATCTTCTCCAGTTCTCCTGTAGTCCAAGGATTTGCTTGTTGGTAGTACTGTATGAGTTGATCAAAGAATGCTGATTTTTCAGCATTCCACTTAGGAAGAATAGAGGCCGTATCGATTTGTGTGGGTCGGGTAAAAAAGAAACTACCTTGTTCTACAAAATCACTTAGTAAAGTACAGCGTTCTTTTACCAAGGCAATTACTTGTTCCAAAAGTGTTACATCGGCTACAACTAGATTCGCTTTTTCAAAAGTAGCTCTGACTAATGGTAATAGTTCGCTGGCGCTAGTCTGCTTGATCCATTCGTGATTGAACCATTTTGCTTTTTCGTAATCAAATTTGGCACCGCTACTATGAACGCGTGCCATATCGAAGGACTGTATCAATTCTTCTTTACTGAATACTTCTTTTTCTGATCCATCATTCCAACCGAGTAGAGCTAATAAATTGATAAAGGCGGCTGGCAAAAATCCTTTTTCCCGAAAGCCCTCTGTAGTTTCTCCGGTTTTTGGATCTTGCCAATTCATCGCAAATACGGGGAAACCATATTTAGCACCATCTCTCTTGCTGAGTTTACCGCTAGGCCCCAGTATTAATGGGAAGTGAGCCCATTGTGGCATTGCCTCCCAACCAAATAAATATTGCCATAGTAACAGATGTACCGGGGCAGAAGGCAACCATTCTTCACCTCTGAAAGCGTGGGTTATTTTCATGAGGTAGTCGTCTACCACCACCGCTAAATGATAGGTGGGCATTCCATCGCCTTTGAGTAATACTTTATCATCCACCAGTGAAGTATCAAAACTTACCTCCCCGCGAATCATATCCTGAAAGCTGACTGTTTTTCCCACAGGCATCTTTATCCGGATCACATGCGGTGTATTCGCCTCTAATAATTTTTTAGTTTCATCAGTTGTTAAGGTGAGTGAGTTACGCATCTTCATTCGAAGATGATGATCGTATTGTGGGGAGGGATTCTCAGCTGATTTATATTTTTCACGCATCTTCTCCAATTCCTCTGCTGTATCAAATGCGTAATAAGCATGATCTTGCTCTATCAATTGTTCGGCATACTTTTTATAAAGTGATTTCCGCTCACTTTGCCGATAAGGACCATAGGGGCCTCCTTGTTGGGTGCTTTCGTCTGGCTCTAATCCACACCACCGAAGACAATCAAAAATATATTCTTCCGCCCCCGGTACATATCTGCTCTGATCTGTATCCTCAATTCTGAGAATGAATTCGCCGCCGTGTTTCTTTGCAAATAAATAATTGTATAGCACTGTACGGACGCCGCCTAAATGTAGACCGCCGGTAGGGCTAGGCGCAAAACGAACTCTCACCTTTTTACTCATGGTGCAAAGATAACCCCTGCCTGTATCTTTGTCTCTGATGTATAAGCCCTTTATTCAGCCACCTGCACTGGTACGCCAGCTTTATCCAAATCGTTTATGGCGGATGAACCCACTAGAGCAAAGTGTTTATTTGACTTTTGATGACGGGCCTCATCCTGAAATCACCCCTTTTGTACTAGAACAACTATCCCGTGCAGGGGCTAAGGCTACTTTTTTTTGTATTGGAAGTCGTGTGGCTGCCTACCCCCAAGTTTATCAGCAAATAATTGAGCAGGGCCATCGAGTGGGTAATCATACACATCAGCATTTACATGCATGGCGTACCAATCAGGCTGATTATTTAAAGGATGTGGCAGCTGCAGCAGAATTGATTGATTCAAACTTGTTTCGCCCTCCCTACGGAAAATTATCTTGGCAAATGGCCAAGCAGATTCCTACGGTAATTAAAGAGCCTGCACAAATTGTTATGTGGGATATTCTTAGCGGGGATTTTGATCAACGATTGGCAGCAGCAGACTGTTTGAAAAACTGTCGTGCATTCCTTCGTCCTGGTTCTATTATTGTTTTACATGACAGTGAAAAAGCGTGGGAGCGTTTATCCATATTTTTACCTGCATTAATTTCCTTGACTGCATCAGCTGGCTACTCTTTAAAGTCTTTGCCATAAAAAAACCCGGACTTATGATCCGGGTTTCACTCACAAAACAAAAAATATCAGGGTAAGGTTATATTGTGGGTAACTCCATTGATGGTAACCGTTGCTGCATTATCGCAAGTTCCAGTTCCATAGTTGATCAATCCCACAAAACGTGTTCCGGTAGTTGCATTTTCACGAACTGTTCTAACAGTACCTTGTACAATCCAGCGACAATTGTTACGACGAACTAATGGCTCTACTATAGTAGCATTCCATCCCACTAATGTGGTATCTCTTTTTACCTGTCCTCGAGCTGCTCCGGTAATTTTAAAGGCATCATCGATAGGCGTAGGAGTCAATACTCCTTCAAGCTGTGTTCTTACTTTTTCGCTATTCCATGATATAAAATTGCCATTGGGCTTGGTCAGTTTACCATTTGTTACATTGATTTGGTAGCGGGGTCCCACAGTGAGCTCTGTGGTATTTTTAATGCGCATGGTGCCTTCCACTTTAATGCTATCAAAGTAAAAACCATCGAATGCTGTTTCCACGACCGCGTTAGGGATAATCAGGCGATTGGTATAAACGTGAATAATTTTTCCTTTTCTGTAATGACCATCTCTGGCTATACATCCAGTTCCAAAATCCAACACAACCCGTACCGGAAATGGTGCGGGTGCATTAGGTCTAGTAATTATTACGGTAGGACAGGCATTTAGTCTTCCGAAAATTCCCATTCCTCCCATTCCAACTTCGTCATTGACCCCCATGGCATCGTCAAATATTCCATCATAGATTATTTCAGCTTCAGTATCAGCTTCACTGGACAATTTTGAGACGTTCATCTCATATTGTTCAACAGGGTCTTGTGTGGTACTTTTTTCCTTTTGACAAGCCACTACAGAAAATGTCAGTAGACTGGCTATTGCAAATAGTTGTAGCAATAAATTCTTTTTCATATTTATCAATTTTCGTTATTAAAGTTACCCTTCTATGACCGCTAATAATTCTTTTGGTTTAAGAATAGGTTTTTTTACTGAGTTTTGTACCTAATGAATAAGTTGATTGACACACACGCCCATCTCTATCTGTCTGATTTTGAGTCGGATAGGTTAGCTATGCTGGAAAGAGCAAAAATGGAGGGAGTCGGAAAAATCTACCTGCCTGCCATTGATTCTGCCACACACGATTCGATGATTCAGTTAGAGAAAAACTTTCCAGAATGCAAAGCCATGATGGGGGTTCATCCTTGTTCTGTAAAGGGTAATTTCCAGGAAGAACTGGATTGTGCTAAGGGATGGTGGGAAAAGCGATCATTTGTGGCTGTTGGGGAAATTGGACTGGATTTTTATTGGGATCGAACTTTTGAAAAGGAACAATACATTGCTTTTCGTACTCAAATTGAGTGGGCGCTAGAGAAAAAAGTTCCCATCATCATTCATTCTCGACAATCTACGCTGGCTTGCGTTGAGGTCTTGAAAGAATATAAGCAAAGTTCCTTGACTGGTATTTTTCATTGTTTCAGTGGTAGCCTTGAAGAAGCAGAGGCCATCATCAAACAAGGATTTTTATTGGGGATTGGTGGCGTACTCACTTACAAAAATGCCGGTGTGTCGGCAGTGGTTGAAAAGTTGCCGTTAGAGCATATCGTGCTGGAAACGGATGCTCCTTATCTAACCCCAGTTCCTCATAGAGGGAAAAGGAATGAATCATCTTATATTAAAATAATTGCAGAAAAAATTGCTACAATCAAGGGTATTTCATTGGATGAAGTGGCTGAAATAACCACAAGAAATGCTGAAAAGCTATTTGACTCGAATTCATCACTAGTATAAATTGTAGAATTATTACTATTTAGTGGTCCTATTACACTTATAACCAACAAGCTTGAATCAACCTAAACAAAATACGACTAAACAGCCCTGGGTTACACCTGAGTTGATTGTGATTGATGTTAAATTAATCAATCAACAAGCTATGGATCAGGAAGCTGAGCTACTGAATTACCTAGCTACAGACGAAAATGCGTTTCGTCTTTTTACTGGTTCAACGTCCGATTATCGACTAAAAGAAGATCTTGCAGATTTTAACGCAGTTGAACTTGTTAAGCAGGTTGCTGTGTATGATTTTGCCTGGAAAAATGGTAGTGGACGTGAGATTGGTGTGATGGCCCATGAACTCCAACATGCTTTCCCTTATTTAGTATCAGGCCAAAAAGATGAGGTAGATTCAAATGGTCAACCCGTAATACAGCGTGTTAATTATGCTAAGCTGGTCCCTGTGTTATTAAAAGCTATTCAAGAGCAACAACAGCAGCTCCACGAATTACATGAACAATTACAGGAAATTAAGAATTCCGTCAGTTCCTAACTTTAGTTAGACGTGCCAATTTACGCTGCTAGATTTTTTACTTATTCAACTTAGTAAATACTTGGAGGTGGGGTACGGTGAGTACAGCCAACCCAATAAAGACTAGTGAAAGCATACCGGTAGGATCCGTACTTTTTACAGTGAGGAAAATGAAATATAAAATTCCTATCCAGGCCATGGCTGAAAAAGGCATTGCCTTCTTTAATAAAAAAGACCAGTCCTGCCAATTGGATTGTAGTTTAAAGTGTGCTCTGATTTTGTCGAGGGAGAGTACAGAATGCCACAGGCCAAAATAAAAGGCAAAGAAAACCCACAATGTAGTGGTGTGTGCTAAGATCAGTAAAATGATTTGCTGAATTGCGGCAATGTACCAGTATTGTGACCAAGCAAAAAATTCATCTTTTTTATAAAACAAGTATCCAAAAAGAAAAAGTATACCAATAATAGAAACGGGGTATAATATTTCCCCCCATGCCAAAAACTGTTTCTTGTCAAATTGATTTCGGGTGATGGACTCAAAAATTCCCATAGCGGCTTCAACATGATAACTGAGCAACAGCAGAATCCAGCATAGTCCCAGTGTGAAGTACACCGTTTTTTTAACGCGGTCATTCGTGTGACCAATCCAATCAATTTCTCCGAAGTGAAAAGCAGTAATTAATATGAATATAAAAAGTGCAATTCCAGGTTTCCAATACCATAAGGCAATGTAGAGCGCTGCATGTAGTACATAGCGTAAGAAAAATTTTCTATTATCGTTACGCTGATCGAGGCCTCCTTCTATATATACATCTAGGGCACCATGCGGGATGCCAAAAATCACAAAAGTGATTACCATAAATAGCAACTGCCCTTTTTCGTCCAAGGGGAGCCAGTGACTCATCATCGACAGAAAAATACCCGCTAGTAAAAGAAGTATACGAAGGGAAAGTTGCATAGTAAAAAATGGGGGATGTTTTGCATCCCCCATTTACTTATTCATCTGTTTTGAATTAGCTGGCTTTTCTGCTCAATGCATAAATTACCAAACCAAATCCGATCTTGTTTACAGCATCACCAATGTTGTAGATGATGTTCATGTCAAGACCAATGTTCTTGAAGCTCTCATACCATTGTCCATCGGCAGTACCGATTAAGTAACCTAATGGGTAGATAGCCCAGCCTACTAATACAAACCATCCTAAAGCGGAGTTTGCATCAGCTACTGCAGAACCTGCACTTGTAGCAAGTTTCTTAACATCACCCATCCATACTTCGTAAACAATGTAGAAGTAAGCAATAGCACTGATAGTACCCCAGATTGTAGCGTTGCCGAGTCCAGCCTCACCCCAATATCCAGTTACAAGCATTACTACGGAAGCCAGGATCATTTTCCAAAGCAGACCTGTAGTGCCACCAGATTTTTTGGTGATTAGATAGAACTCAACGCACATCAGAGGAACAGTAAGTAACCAGTCTACATAACGGAAGAATGTTGGAGACTCTTGTGTTTCCTGATAATACTCACGCATGTAGTAATAGTGAACAGCAGCGATAAAGGTGATCAAACCCGATACGAGTACCGATGTTCTCCACTCTTTACTAGTGTTGTTCAACTCAAGGAAGAAAAAAACAGAAGCGGCCATCATGGCCATGGTTCCGATAAAGAAAGTGAAAGAGACATAGTCTGTCTTCGCAATCACTCCAATCAGCATTTGATCGATCATATGTTGAGGTTTTGGTGAACAAGATCAACCCAACTCTCATTACACAGTTTCATCTCTGCATGCATGTGCAAGCAGCGGCAATCGTTGGTCAAACAAGAACAAAAGTTAATAAATCTTGTTCAATAATAGCAAACCCTAGTTGCATCCTGTTAATTGACAGGGAATCAATTATTTATGCTTAAGCCGCTTTTTGATAAAGGTTGCTAGTCAATTAGTTAAACAAAATAAATTTTGTGGATAAGTTAGCCTAATTATTAATATTTCGCTTTATTTGATACTGATTCGTTAAACACAATTTTTGGCTTATAAAATCATAAACTCGTGAGATACAATAGTATAGTAATTTTTATTCTTGCACTTTTTACTGGAATGGGGGTGAATATGGGAATGCTATTTCTTGGAAGTTGGTTAATTCCAATACCGCAGGGGCTTGATACAAGTACTCGCGAAGGCTTACGAGACGCGCTTCCATTATTAGAGCCAAGACATTTCCTGTTCCCTTTTTTAGCACATGCAATGGGAACATTGACGGGTGCGTTTCTGGTAACTGGTTACGCTAAGACAGATACCTTTCGTTATTCTATGTTAATGGCAGGACTTTTCTTTTTGGGAGGGCTCTCCACTATCGTGGGTATGCCATCCCCAATATGGTTTTCAATAACTGACTTAGTGTTAGCTTATTTTCCAATGGCTTGGGTTGCTCACAACTTTGCCAAAAAGCTGAAGCCTCTTTAGTCGATCACTCTTCCTCCTGCATTGATCCAGTCTGTGATTTTTTGACGCTCTGCTGCAGGCAATAGTCCTGAGCTTGGCATAGGACTCGGATTGCCATCCACTGCTCTGGCTTTGATTCGATCTTTACCAGATACTATACTGCAGTCTGTGCTGAGATTTACACCACCGCTGGCATTAGTTGCGTTGTGACAAGTAACACAATTGGCTTGTATTAGTGCTTTTACCGCAGTGAATTTCGGTCCCTCTGTTCTGCTTGTCACTGATACACCAGTTAGTGTTGCAGTACAGCCATTGGCATCCTTTACACCCAATTGGTAGGTGCCATTGTTTAGTCCCTGGAAAGTAGAGGAGGACTGGTAGGTTCCATTGTTAAGATTGTAAGTATAAGGTGCTGCTCCGCCACTTGCACTGACTGCTATTAATCCGCTGGCATTTACACAGGGTGTAGTTCCAGTAATAGTGGGTGTAATTGTGATAGTAACACCCGTACAAGGTACAGAGGAAGTTAGGGTGAATGACTTTGTGCCTGAGCATCCATTACTGCTCTTTGCAATTAATATGTATGAACCCGCTGTAAGATTTACAAATTGACCGCTAGATTGAAAAGCACCATTATTCAAACTATATGTATAAGGGCCAGTACCACCTGAAGCAGTTGCAATAATACTGCCATTTGCAGCGGTGCCTGAGGGGTTCATTACATTTCCTGAGATTGAAATGGTCACATTGGTGCAGGGATCTGGGGTGGTATTATCTTTAGCACAACCGGCAACCAGCACTAAAATTGACGCAGCTAGTACAAATACTTGACTTTTCATAGGGATCAATTTGCTATAGTGAAGTTAGGAAATGATTGTAGGAATGTCTTAATTTCAATTACCTCAAAATTACTTTATGAAACAATCATTATTTGTTTTTGTTTTCATGGCCGTAGGTTTTGGAGCCATAGCTCAACCTAAAAAAGCCAAGTCTACCGTAGTTAATGCCCCAATATTTGATGCAACCTTATTAAGCGGAGTTAAGTATAGAATGATTGGGCCCTTTCGTGGTGGAAGAAGTGCCGCTGCAGCAGGTAGTTTGCAAAACAGAAATACTTTTTATTTCGGGGCAACGGGTGGTGGCGTTTGGAAGACCACTGATGGCGGAAGTAATTGGAAAAATATTAGTGACGGTTATTTTGGAAGCTCTATTGGAGCAATAGTCATAGCACCCTCCGATGAAAAAATTCTTTATGTAGGAGAGGGTGAGAATACAATGCGTGGCAATGTGTCGGAGGGTTTGGGGGGCGTTTGGAAGAGTGAAGACGCAGGTAAAACTTGGAAGAATGTAGGATTAAAAGATGGTAGACATATCACAAACATTTTAGTTCATCCGGACAATCCTTCAATTGTATGGGCGGGTGTAATGGGTCACCTATTTGGCCCCAACCAGGAAAGAGGCGTATTTAAGTCAAGCGATGGTGGTCAAACTTGGAAAAAAACTTTGTTTGTCAACGAACAAACAGGATGCAGTGATTTAGTGATTGATGCAGAAAACCCTTCTGTGATGTATGCTGGTACCTGGCGAGTTATTCGCACTCCACATAGTTTGGAGAGTG
>CAINBK010000045.1:0-3119 GCA_903846615.1 uncultured Bacteroidota bacterium | reverse complement strand
TGCGCTGCGACATGTGTACGTACCCCTTTTTCTTTAGGGGATGCAAAGGTAAGCGAGAAGTCCGTACCAACCAAATAGTTATACGCTATTTTTTAGGACACTTCGATAATAATTCCCTTTTCTTGGGTTATTAATGTAACTATTTGATATACATTATTTTACAAAAGTCATTGCAAATCAGGCAGGCAAATGAGAATTTGGATGAATTGGACAAAAAAAGACCGCCTCTTTCGAAGCGGTCTCAAATTGTTGAAGTCAATTAAAATTAGGCAGTAGCCTTCCCTTTTACCTTGGCTATCACTTCCTCAGCAATGTTGTTAGGCGCTGGGGAGTAGTGAGAGAATTCCATGGTAGAAGAAGCACGTCCGGAAGAAAGTGAACGAAGCTGTGTTACATATCCGAACATTTCACTCAATGGAACTTTTGCCTTAATCACCTGTGCACCAGCACGACTGTCCATACCTTCCATCATACCACGACGACGATTCAAGTCCCCGGTAACATCTCCCAT
Source organism: uncultured Bacteroidota bacterium (assembly GCA_903846615.1). Taxonomy (GTDB): domain Bacteria; phylum Bacteroidota; class Bacteroidia; order Chitinophagales; family Chitinophagaceae; genus JJ008. Next base: position 2,608 of record CAINBK010000045.1, on the reverse strand, counting down.
GTACTGATCAGGAGTAACAACTTCCACTCTCATGATTGGCTCAAGCAATACAGGCTTAGCTTTTCTAGCTGCTTCACGGAAACCTTGCTTGGCACACAATTCAAAGGACATAGAGTCGGAGTCTACCGCGTGGAAGCTACCATCATACACACGAATTTTCATATTCGCTACAGGATAACTTGCCAGTACGCCAGTTGTCATGGACTGCTCAAAACCTTTTTGGATAGAAGGAACAAATTCACGGGGAATAGATCCTCCAAAAATATCATTTACAAATTGGTAATGTTTGTCAGGATTCTCAGTTTGCCATTCTGCATCAACAGGTCCAATGCTGAAAATAATATCAGCGAACTTACCACGACCACCGGTTTGCTTTTTGAGTGTTTCGCGATGTTCAATAGTGGAAGTAAAGGCTTCCTTGTAAGCAACCTGTGGAGCACCTTGATTAACCTCAACTTTAAACTCACGACGCATACGGTCAATGATAATTTCCAAGTGCAACTCTCCCATTCCGCGAAGAATAGTTTGACCAGTTTCTTCATCAGTATTCACACGAAGTGTTGGATCTTCTTCTACCAACTTTGCAATAGCCATACCCATTTTATCAACGTCAGCCTGTGTTTTAGGCTCAACTGCAATGGCAATTACCGGCTCAGGGATGAACATGTTCTCCAGGGTGATTGGATGATCTTCATCACAAAGCGTATCCCCTGTTTTGATCTCTTTAAAACCAACTGCTGCACCGATATCACCCGCCTCAATAAAATCAATTGGATTTTGCTTATTGGCAAACATCTTCATAATACGGCTGATACGCTCTTTTTTACCACTGCGTACGTTAAGCACATAAGAACCTGCATCCAAACGTCCAGAATAAGCACGGAAGAACGCCAAACGACCTACAAAGGGGTCAGTCATGATCTTGAAAGCAAGGGCCGCAAATGGCTCTTTTGGATCAGCTTTACGAAGCAGTTCTTCGCCAGTATCTGGATGCGTTCCTTTTGTATCTGGGATATCTATAGGTGAAGGCAAATAACGACAAACGGCATCTAATGCAGTTTGTACGCCTTTGTTTTTAAATGACGAACCGCACATCATAGGAACGATAGAAAGATCGATCGTAGCCTTACGGATTGCTTCATGAATTTCAGCTTCGGAGATGCTCTTAGGATCTTCGAAGAATTTTTCCATCAGTGTATCATCATATTCGGCAACAGCCTCAACCAAGTTAGCTCTCCACTCCATTGCTTCTTCCATCATATCAGCAGGCACATCAATCTCATCAAAAGTCATTCCCTCCGTCTCAGCATGCCAAATAATTCCTTTCATCTTGATCAAATCAACCACACCCTTGAAATTATCTTCAGCGCCAATAGGAAGCTGTAGAGGAACAGCCTTGGAGCCCAGCATTTCGCGAACCTGCTTAACCACATTCAGAAAGTCGGCACCCGCACGATCCATTTTATTCACAAATCCAATACGAGGTACTCCGTAACGGTTTGCCTGGCGCCAAACTGTCTCCGATTGAGGCTCAACGCCATCAACCGCAGAAAAGAGAGCAATCAAACCGTCCAAAACACGCATGGAACGTTCAACCTCAACGGTAAAGTCCACGTGACCGGGGGTATCAATAATATTGAAATAGTAAGGCTTTGTATCAGCAGTATTCTTCCCCTTATCAGTAGGGAAATTCCATTTACAACTAACCGCCGCTGAGGTGATTGTAATACCACGCTCTTTCTCCTGCTCCATCCAGTCCGTGGTTGCAGCACCTTCGTGCACCTCCCCGATCCGGTGAATCATACCTGTGTAGCGGAGAATACGCTCCGTAGTAGTTGTTTTACCGGCATCGATGTGAGCAGCAATACCGAAATTTCTTTGAAACTTTAAATCTGCCATGGCAAATAGGTTGAATTTGAGGCCGCAAAGGTAGGGGAAAAAGCATAAAAAAAGCCCCGTAATATTACGGGGCCCTTCAAAGCCTTTTATCTAGGATTGTGAATTATTTTTTCTTACCAATAGGCGCTGCCACTCCAATCATATGCTGAAAATGATAGCTTGCCGTCTCATTTGTAACAGGTACACGATAATTAGACGTGATAAAGATATTAGCCTCATTGAAAATATTCAGCTTAAGACCAAGTCCCGCAGGGATAAAAGCCCCAAAATGAGGTCCATATTTGTGACCACCTACCCCAAGTGTTAAATAGGGCTGAACATAATACTCATCAGTGTTCATCATAAAATTCAATGCAGCAGAAAACTCAACCAATGAACTGTTTTTGGTAATCACACGTCCAGTCATTGGATAACGCATGCTGCTCAAACCCAATGAAGCAGCAAAAGTCGTGTTGGGGCGCATTTGTTTTGAATAATTCACAGCAAGACCTGCACTCATTTCACCAATGAGAGAAAATTTTTTGTCTGCAATCACTGTGTTGAGTGAAGTGGTACGAATACGAGAAGCTGTTGCGAAGTCGTTTAAATAAAAGCTGACACCAAAAGTCTCAGATCCTTTTTGGTTGTCCTGGGCTTGTAAGTACGATACAGTTGAAGCAAAAGCTACGAAAAGTAGAAACTTCTTCATAAAAGATAGTTTGGTTAGCAC
>CAINBK010000044.1:0-2299 GCA_903846615.1 uncultured Bacteroidota bacterium | reverse complement strand
GCTCGTCCTGCTAATATTTATGCAGAAGGGTTTACGCAAGAGCAAGTCAGTCCGGCAGTTGATATAGTTACGCCTGTTTCCGTTTCTCAACCAGTACCAATTCAATTTGAACAGGAAGCACCCACTACTCAACCGATATCAGCCGCTCCGGCAGTAGAGGAAGTTTCTGAAATGTTTGAAATGAAATTAGTGGAGAAAGATGAAGACCCTGCTCCTGCAACACCTTTGTTATTTGAATTACATCGATCAGTTCCTGCTGACTCTATTGATCTACCTGAGGTGGATGAGACAATTGTACAGCAACGTCGAGCAGCTGAGCGTTTGCAGAAACTTCGTAATCTTTCATTTAATGTGAATGCAGCAGATCCAAACAATGAGTTTGAAACAATACCTGCCTACATTCGTCAGAATATGGAAATGTATAATTCCAAGACACAGATTGAAAACTTTTATAGCAACTATGAGGTAAAGGATGATCCTTCCAAGCAAGGGCCTATCAGTACACTCAATAGTTTCTTAAATGGAAAAAAACCTGATTAAAGAGGCTCGCTTCAACCGAAAGTGTGAGGTGACTTAAGTAGGTCTGTTTTTAGTTGTTCCTCCCGGATTTATCCGGGAGGTTTTTTTTATACAGGACCATCAACCCTTGTACCTTTGTTCACTAATATGGAAACAATTTTAATTACGGGGGGGACAGGATTGGTGGGTAAGTCCTTGACCAATTTTTTGCTGGAAAAAGGATACCGTGTTGTGGTGTTGACAAGGACTGCTTCTTTGGGGCATGGTGTTTCTACTCAAGTGTCCAATTTGTCTTTTTCTTTTTGGGACCCTGCTAAAAAAATTATTGATGCTACCGTATTGGCTTCTGCCGATCATATTATTAATTTGGCTGGTGCGGGTGTGGCGGATAAGCGTTGGAGTGCTGCCCGTAAACGCGAAATCAGGAATAGTCGGGTTATGGCTGGCTCCTGTATTGTGCATGCGCTTCGACAATATCCAAATCATGTCAAAACAGTAGTGAATGCTTCTGCTATTGGTTGGTACGGTCCTGACGCAGGAGTCTATCCAGCAGGCTTTACAGAAGAGGCTCCTGCTTATCATGATTTTTTGGGCTCTACTTGCAAAGATTGGGAAGAGAGTACGGCTGCTGTAGAGAAACTTGGTATTCGACTGGTCACACTTCGTATCGGTATTGTATTGACTCCTGTTGGTGGTGCATTGTGTGAATTTTTGAAGCCCTTGCGATGGGGAATTGCTACTGTATTAGGCAGTGGAAAACAGCAAATCAGCTGGATTCATATTGAAGATTTGATTTCGCTCTTTGAATTTGCAATTAAGAGTACAGCATTAAAAGGAGTTTATAATGCAGTTGCGCCTCAGCCTGTATCCAACCGAGAATTAATTCATACACTGGCAACAATTCGCCGCAATTATTTTATTCTTTTTCGAGTTCCGTCGTTCTTGCTTCAATTAATGCTGGGGGAAATGAGTGTGGAAGTCCTAAAAAGCGCTACAGTCAGCGCAAAGAAAATAGGAGGCGCAGGGTTTCAATTTCGTTATCCAGCTATTTATCAAGCGCTTTCCTCCTTTCATTAATTTCGAATCGGTCTGCCGCTAGTCAGTACACTTTGAATTCGTTCTAGTGTTTTCTTTTCGCCACATAATGAGAGAAATGCTTCTCGTTCCAAGTCAAGTAAATATTGTTCATCTACTGTAGTGGGTTCACTCAAGTCACCTCCACACATGACCATTGCTAATTTTCTAGCCACAAGTGCATCATGCTCGGTTGCATAGCCAGCTGTTTTCATTGCATGAATCCCTGCCAACAAAGGCCCCAGTCCTGCGCGACCCAACACGGGAATAGCTGTTTCCTCTAGTGGTCTTGTATAGCCTGCTTGATGTAATTGTAAAACCGCTTGTTTCGCATTGGCAATTCTTCGGTTTGGATTTAACACGATTTCATCAATTCCTTTTCTATAAATCCCAAGAGAAAATGCCTCCTGTGCGGATGTTCCCACTTTAGCTGTTGCAATGGTCATGAATCTGTTTTTTAATGTATTCAGCTCAGGTTCATCCGAATGCATTTCTTTGCCTGCGCGCAAAACAAATTCTTTTGTTCCCCCTCCACCGGGTATTAGTCCAACTCCTAATTCAACAAGTCCCGTATAAGTTTCTGCTGCTGGAAAACATTGGTCAGCATGTAAGTTTAACTCACATGCGCCTCCTAAGGTTAATCCGTGTGGGGCTACCACCACTGGAACATTTGAGTAACGTACCCGCATCATCGTTTGTTGAAAGT
>CAINBK010000043.1:0-2021 GCA_903846615.1 uncultured Bacteroidota bacterium | reverse complement strand
ATTTTCATATGGCAAGCAATCGTTAGAGGTCAGTCCGTTTCTACGGAAGGGCCTTTTTTGTTTCACAAAGTTACTAAATGATCTCTCCGCGGCTTGCCCTACCTTCACGATAAATTTTTTACATGGCCGTCCGCATTTTTATTACAGGTGGCACATTTGATAAGGAGTACAACGAGCTGACAGGACAATTGTTTTTCAAGGACACCCATATGCATGACCTGTTGGACATGGGTCGGAGCAAAGTCCCTGTTGAAATTCGTACCCTGATGATGATCGACAGCCTGGAGATGACCGACGAGGATCGCGAGTTAATAGTTCATCAGTGTAACAGTTGTGAGGAAGAACAAATTGTAATTACACACGGTACCGATACCATGGCAGAAACAGCCCGCTTATTAGCAGAAAAAGTAAAAGGAAAAACAATTGTACTAACGGGTGCGATGATTCCAATAAAGTTTGGTAGCTCGGATGGATTATTCAATTTAGGAAGCGCCCTTGCTTTTGCACAGACACTCCCAGCAGGAACTTATGTAGCGATGAACGGAAGATGGTTTTATGGCAATAATGTCCGCAAGAATAAACAAACAGGACTCTTCGAAGAGATCAACTAAATTTTACTGATAAATCTTTGACTTGAGAACCGTGCGTTCTGCTTCGAGAATATTGGAGAAAAGCGAAAGCGCTGTTCCATTTGATGTGGACTCAATTTCAAGCGCACTCACTGAAATAATATAATTGCGCCATGCTGTTTTGTTACCCGTAGTGTATAATCGATTATCGTTTGGCATGTTCACGCAAAGCACCGTTGCATTACGATCTAATCGGCTGATATCACTGTTCCCTTTGGGAATAACCACCACTACTTTCCAAACTTTAGAAGGCACACGAACTTTTCCATTATCAATCACAGAGAACTGTCCATTACTTCCCACCCCACCTCCGTTGCCATAGTTACCCATGAAAATCCAAGCCTCATTGGAACTACCCACCATATTAGCACGAATATGATCCTCTAAACCTGCCCAAGGACCTTGATTGAGCGTAGGAGCTTGCGGAATCATATTGGTCATGTAAAAAGTAGAAGAGTTAGCCGCAATTGTAGAAGTACGATCCGCCGAAGGACAATTGTGTCCGCGATCAAAACCAGAACCCGAATAACTAGTACTCGCCACACGGTACCAAGCACTGGGTAAAGTATTATCAGAACGGAAATCATCTTGACGCGGGGCTGACCCCATGTCCTCACTTTGCAAATGCCAGGCCACCCAATTAGGAGTTCCCATAGCACTGTTGTAACTGATTTTATAATACACGTAATCCTTTAAATAATTGGTGGTGTAAGTGGCATTGGTTTGCGCATTAGTTGGATTACCCGGAAGAATATGATCGTTGTCGGTTAATGTCGGAACCGGTGGATTGGTGTTGCCATTATCCGGAACATCTTTTTTGCAGGCCGTCAAAAAAACAAGAGAAAAAAACAGAGAAAGCAGGAGATTTTTCCGCATTTTGAGGGGGTTGGGAGCTCAAAAGTACGGGAAAAGAACGTTTGGTTTTATGTGTTTACCCCTTTGAATTACGAGGTTGCTTTCTCTTTATGCTGCGCGGTGAAGTATAGCTTTCTTTATTTTCTTCAACCAACGATAATTCCCTTTCAATGGCCTGCTGCACTAACTGGTTCAGCGATATATTTTTTTGAAGAGCAACAATCGCTGCCCGCTGATGAATATCCGGTTTAATTCGGATATTGAATGAGCCCATCAAACTCTTCTGAACAGGATTCCCCCTCTTTTTACAAAACAAAATATAGTCCTCTACTGCTTTTTGAAAATCCTGCTTAAGCTCTTTAACCGTGGCCCCCTCGAATGAAACTAAATCATGCACACCTTCTACTTTTCCATAAAAAACCTCATCAGCAGCACTAAAATTGACTGACCCGTAAAATCCTTTATAGGATAGTAAGTTGTTATTCATAATAACTTTTGGTTAAGAAGAGAAACTAAAATTTGCTTTACTTGATATTT
>CAINBK010000042.1:0-1599 GCA_903846615.1 uncultured Bacteroidota bacterium | reverse complement strand
TGTAAACACCTTGGTGAAATCGCAGATCTTGGTTATCTTGGGATAAAGAATAAAGATAAGGCTACCGATTTTTATTACTGTGCTGCGATGAGCTATCTGGATATTGGCAAGAAGAACGCTGCGGCAGATATGTACAATGCCATGAGAAATGCAGCTATTCATAATGACCCGCGCACCATTGAAGTGTATGCGCGTCTTCATAATAATGAATCCATGTCTAATGCGCGTAAATCAATTAGCCAAACTAGTCGCTTAGATTCAGAAACAAGTAAAATTTCTCGCCAATAAGGAGAGCATCAAGATGAATCCAAAAGTCGATATGTTGTTGGGCTATCTCAAAAAGCTGCTCATTTGGCTTGTAGCACCTTTGGGATTCATCGTATTCATTTTTTTCCTTGGTGAACAATATGAGGTTGGGCGTCTTTCAGCGGTAGCGAGCTGTGAGGGAAGTATTAATACGCAGTCGTGTATTCGTAGTAAAGGGTATTTAGCAAGTGAGCCGTATTACCCAGATTTGGGCCGCCGTTATATTGGTGGGTTTGCCCGATTAGTGGGTAGTGATCTCGGCGCCAGTTATCGTGTTGAGCCCAAAGCAGCCCCCTTAGTCAATGCTAAACCAGCTGGCGATAATGCCGAGGAAGATGAAGATCTGAAGGATTTGCCACCTAAGGCTGCCGATGCAGCAGCACCCAAAGCACCGGCTAAGAAGTAATAAACCTGTAGATTTCTGCTTAATCAATATGCGAATTTTTTTGATTCTAGTCTTCAGTCTTTTTGTGGTCGCCTGTTCGGATTATCAACGTGCACGATCTGCCTATGAGGGTGGCGACTATCAAAAAGCATTTGAACTCTTTAAAAAGCTATCCGAGTCTGGCGATACTCGAGCGGAATACGATTTATCAAAAATGTATTTACAAGGAATTGGTACTAAGCAAGATGTTGGCCAAGGCTGGTTTTGGATGATTAAAGCAGCAGATCATGGCAATACGATGGCGATGGTGGAGCTGGGTGGTCGCTATGAGTATGGGGTCAATTTGGAGAGGGACGAGACCCAAGCAGTCTTTTGGTTCAAAAAAGCAGCACTTGCAGGCAGCTCGGTTGGAAGCTACAACCTTGCAAAAATGTACATGGATGGTAGGGGGGTAAAGCAAGACCCTGCTCGAGGCTATGCCTGGTTGGTCATATCTGCTCAAAAGGGCGGTAATCCGATTGCCAAGGCAGAAGCAGATGCATATAAGGCTAAATTAAGCCCTGAGCTGCAGGTGAAATCTGATCAAATGGCAAAACAGCTAGAGGCTGACCCGAATTTCTAAAAATTAATATAAATCAACACCTTATCAAGGTTATTCGGATTAAATTAAACAAATCAACCTAGAATTGCACTACTTTGGGTAGCTAAATGGTAGAAGGTCCTGCAGTTTTTTGATATAAAGAGGGTCCTAGAAAAATTTTGGGTTTTGAGCAATGAATGAAGTGCAGTTTTCTGAGACCAACTATTTACGTTTAACGAGTATCTTATGCTTGGGGGTCGCCGATATTTTATTGGTGGCTGACCTTTGGTGGATGTTTTTCAACCTATTTATCATCGCATTGCTTTCG
>CAINBK010000041.1:0-2338 GCA_903846615.1 uncultured Bacteroidota bacterium | reverse complement strand
TCAATGCCAAATTGAGTGCCACTACAAACAAGACGAATATCAGCCGGATGTTTCAGAATTTCTCCGAGCCATTTCCACTGTTCCTCACCCAATAAGGTGCTATCGTTATTTTCATGAATACTATAATCTAAAGAATAAAAATAGCGATCCCGAGGAGTAGGAGCGGCACTATCGTAATATCTAACATCATCACGAAATGTGCGATTATCCAGTAAGATTAATTGAATAGTTCGCCCGTGAGCTTTTATATATTCCACATGATATATGCCATCATGTTTTCTACGTGAGCTGGTGTCAGGTTCATTAAAGAAAGAAAGAAAAATCTCTTTAGACTCCTTTTTAAAAGGATAGTGACGCCCAGCATCATTACGGCCAAAGTCATGATCATCCCAAGTTGCAAAAAACTGAGTTGCCTTTTTTAATTGCTGAAAAGAAGATTGGGCCCCCCAACGCTGATATTTTGCCCGCAACGTATCCATGTTATCAGTATCCCCATAAATATTGTCCCCTAAAAAAATAAAATAATCGGGTTTGTAAGTAGCCGCTAAGCCTAATAAAGGCTGCGGAATATCTTGATTAGCGCAAGAACCAATACCAATGGTAGTAACCGGAGTTGTCTGAGGAGCATTACAAGCTATGAAACAAAAAATGACTACGATACTGAGTGCCTTGATTGAATTCTGCATACTCGAAATTAAGCGTCTGTCATCTTTTAATTACTTTTGCACTCCCGGACCCTTAGCTCAGACGGTTAGAGCATCTGACTCATAATCAGAGGGTCGTTGGTTCGATCCCAACAGGGTCCACAAATCAGTTTAAAATCAATACATAATGTATTGATTTACAGTTAATTATTAATAATGAAAAAAGTCTATCTTTTTCTCCTTTTATCCCTCACCGTATTAAATGGTCTTGTAGCACAAGAAAATGGGACGAACACAAGTAAAAAGAAAATCGATCTATCCAATCGACCAAACGACCACTTAGTAATTCAATTTGGATATTCCACCTGGTCTGGAGTTCCGGATACTATTGCCATGGGAAAGTTCTCCAAAAGCTTTAACATATACTTCATGTTTGACTTCCCTTTTAAGAGTAACCCAAAGATGAGTCTTGGTGCGGGTGTGGGTGTGGGTAGCGATCATATACGCTTCTCAAAAGTCAATGTAGGAATCAAGGAACTAGGAAGTACCCTTCGCTTTACCAATGTGCGTGATACCAATCATTACAAGAAAACAAAATTAGCAACCAGTTATGCAGAGGTTCCCCTTGAGCTGCGATATAGCGCAAATCCGGAAACAGGAAAAGGAATAAAATTTGGGTTGGGTGTTCGCGTGGGTGCGCTAATCAATGCGCATACTCGAAATGTAGATTGGGAAAATAGAAATGGAAATCTCTTAAATGAGTTTAGCGTCAAAGAATCAAGCACTAAATACTTTAATAAAACTCGATTTGTAGGAACCTTTCGTGTAGGCTACGGAAATGTTTCGCTATTTAGTAGCTATCAGCTCAACCCTACGCTTCGAGATGGACAAGGCCCCACTGCACGCCCCTTTACACTTGGCCTCACGTTGAGTGGTCTTTGAGAATCGGATATGATTGATAAGCGGAATAAGATTGAAAAAGAAGAACGGGCCATTTTAGTTGGCGTAATTCAAAAAGATCAGACAGAAACACAAGTAACCGAATATTTAGCAGAGCTTGCTTTCCTCGCAAGTACCGCAGGTGCCGTGACTGTAAAGACTTTTACACAAAAGCTTCCGCACCCAGACAGCAAAACATTTATCGGAAAAGGGAAACTCGAAGAAATAGCAAACTATGTCAAAGGGAAAGACATCCGCGTTGTAATTTTTGATGACGAACTTAGTGGAGCACAGATCAATAACATCGAAAAAGCACTACAAGTAAAAACGATTGATCGTAGCGACTTGATTTTAGACATATTTGCCCGCCGTGCTAAAACCGCGCAAGCAAAAGCACAAGTAGAATTAGCGCAATACCAATATATACTACCTCGATTGCGAGGAATGTGGAAACACTTGGAGCGCTTAGGAGGTGGTATTGGTACCAGAGGTCCAGGAGAAACAGAGATCGAAACAGACCGTCGGATTGTCCGAGATAAGATATCGTTATTACGCAAACGGCTTACAGAAATCGATAAACAAGCCTTTACCCAACGAAAAGAAAGAGGCGAATTTATTCGTGTTGCCTTAGTGGGTTATACGAATGTGGGAAAATCCACTCTGATGAATTTACTAAGCAAGCGAGATGTTTTTGCAGAGAATAAGTTATTTGCCACGCTGGATACAACTACCAGTAAGGTAGTATTTGAAAACAC
>CAINBK010000040.1:0-1780 GCA_903846615.1 uncultured Bacteroidota bacterium | reverse complement strand
TGTAGTTCGTTGGTGTTTATTTCTATTCGTTTTTTTTCTTTGTAATTGCTAACGAGTACTTGCAGTGAATCAATCGGCAGCAGATCCTGATCGTGTAGGAGTGTTATATTACGAAGGTGTATACCCCCTGCCATATCAATTAAATTTTGACCCGTAAGTGCCGCTTCAATGGAACCTCTAAATTGTAGAGGAATTGCAGTAATCCGAAGCGCTTTCAAGTCTGCTTTGTTAACCTGGCCTGAAAACTGGTAGGCGAGTTTTTTATTCTCCCAATTAATACTGGCAACTAATTCTCCAGTACTTAAATTATCATTCTCAATGGATGTACGGAGTAAAAGATGTTCTTCATCTAATTGTGCTAAAAGCGGTATATCATTGAAAGAATATTTATTATAGGTTAAATTCCTAATTAGGCCTTTCCCAGTAGCTAATGTGTTTTTATCTCCCAATCCAGTCCCTGTAATGCTGATCGACCCAGTGATGTTTTCTAATAAAGGGACATTGATGAGCTTCCCTATTGCAAACTGATCGAGCGAAATGCTACCAGTATAAGTTGTAGGCGCTTTTGAAAAGTAGGAAAAGTTCAGTTGACTTTTAATTAGGCCAAGTCCTGTTGAGGCTATTCCATTGAATTGCGTTGAGCTGCTGGTGCCTTTTAGCGTTCCATTGAATCGAATATATTTTAAAGCCAGCAAGTAAGCCTTGAATTTATTTTGCGTAGGAGCAAGCCAGGTATTGATTTCACTTACTGCTAGTTGGCTGCGCTTCACTTGTAGGAAATAAGATAATGAGTTTTTATCAGTTAGGCCTTTGACACTGACAGTGCCTTGTAGGTATGAATTTGCCGGTGTTTTTATGTAAAGATTTTGAATTGACCAATCGTCGATAGTCCCTTTTAGAGAACCTGTTGCTTGGATGGCGCCTTTCTTTCCGTTGAAATCAGTTATAAAAAAAGCTAGGTCTTCAGTGCTGATGAATGATTGGTTAAAGTTGGCACGGATAAATACTCGATTTTTGAAATCTTGTAGGTCGCTAAGCTTTTTAAACGAAAATTCTAGCTCATCCCTGATAATGCTTTGATTGGTTTCTAGTTTGAATTGCTTCAGTGATAAGCTGCGGGGGGATAACAAAAAATCCCCTGTTAAACTTCGTAGGGAAAAGCCGCTTTTCTCGGTGGAACTGATTGTAAGCTTACTCTGAAGTGTGTCCCCGGTCATTAAAGAGTTGCTTAAAGTCGCTTCAATATTTTTTATATCGAGATGATTTTTATCAAATCTTGTGTCTGAAAGGGCGGCATTGTTGTCATATCGAAATCGTCCATGTTGAATTTGAAAGGAACGAATAAAGAGTCGCTTCCCATCTAACTCCCAGCCAGATGCTGAAGAGGTTGGGTTGGGATTAGTGTTTGGATTTTTACCTTGAAATTGACGGATCGCTATGTCGGGGTTAACTAATGCTAATTTGCTAATTTCAAAATTTCCATCTGAAAGGGAAAAAGGAGTGGCTGTAAGCTCCAATTCCTTCAAAGTCGCCTTAAGAATTTCTCCATTCCAATTATCAGTTTGAAGAAACTCTATTTGATGAAGAGAAATCTTTTTTAAATGCAGGTGCAGATTGGATTGTGCTTTAGCCTCTTTCTTTGAAGACGATTTTGTAAAAAAATCTAAAAGAAAAGCATGTTGCCAACTGCTATCATTTCGTTGCAGGTGAACTTGTACCTGTTTGGCAGCTATATTATCAATTACAGTGCTGTCATCCCAACCTGGAATTCCCTTTAGTT
>CAINBK010000039.1:0-4283 GCA_903846615.1 uncultured Bacteroidota bacterium | reverse complement strand
TCAACTCCACTCCACTCACTCGTTCCCCAGTATAAAATTTTTCCCTGCATAATTAAGTTATGCATGGTCCATACCACTTCTTCAATAGGTACATTCTTATCGGGTCTGTGACAGAAATATAAATCGAGATAATCCGTTTGTAAACGCTGTAAAGCTTCATGGCAAGCTTCCGTAATATGTTTGCGACTCAGTCCATGTTGGTTGGGCTTATTCTCTTTGCCACGCCAACCCCAAAAGACTTTTGAAGAAACGGTATAAGAAGTACGGTCCCAATTTTTTTTCTTCAGGACACGACCCATCATTTTTTCACTTTCACCTAGGGCATAGACTTCAGCGTTATCAAAAAAGTTGACACCATTATCATAGGCGATACCCATTAATTCGTCAGCGATGCCATCATCAATTTGTTTGTGAAAACTGACCCAGCTTCCAAAGGAAAGGACGCTTAATTGCAGACCCGTACGGCCCATGTTACGATATTGCATAGTAATTATAATTGAGAATTGTAAAGGTAGTTCTTATTGGCTCTTGGGAGCATCCACCAATCCAGTTGTGGACTTAAAGGTGATTCGTTTTAAATCCTGCGTAGCTTCCAAGCCCTGTCCCCCTAAAATCTGTTGGCCGGGACTACGATAACTGGCATACTTATCAGTATAAAAGAGTTTTGTGTTCTGATCCCACCAGAGTTCTGGCGACAATAACGTATCACCTTTTACAGTGATCACCACCACACTATCTCGTAGATATACTTTATTGAGATTTTCATAATAGATCCCAAACCGCGCATCCAAACGAGTTTCAATCTTGGCGCTATCATTATAAAAATCACAATGCAGTGTTCGAGGAAAGGTCATTTGGATGGTATCCCCCGCTTCTTTGACCATAAAGGGAGATTTAATACGGGCCTTCAGCTTCCCCTCCTGACTGATTGTACTCAATACATCAGTAGCTTCTTCTTTGAGCCGTAATTGCTTGGTCCAATTAGTCAAGACACGATCATCGTTCTCGCATGCGGAGAGTAATAAAATAAAAAAAGCCGATAGGGCTGTCCGAATGGACTTAATCATATTGACGCTTGATGAACCAGATATCACTTAGTGAGAATCCAAGTGTAAAACGGAATAAATTATCCTGTAATAGGTTTTGTTTATTCCCTCGCTTGATATACTCCAATGCTACATTGACAAAAGTGATCTGATTAGGAGCCTGGCGGCTGATAGAAATGGGAAGACCGGCTCCAAAACTAGCACCGAACCGGGGTGTATTTTGATTTAAACGGACATAGTCAGGTCCTATAAAAAATCCAAAACGATAATTAACATTTGTAAAATAATTACGGCGAGGCACGGGCGTGATTTGTGCTCCTACTCGAATCTCCCAAGTATCCTGGATTGAATCAGCTTTTCCAAAAAAACGATAATCGCTCCAAGCTTGTCTGTTGTAATCTGCGCCGATCATCCATCCGCCTTCCTTGTTTGGAATAGCATACTTCTGCCATACAAATCCCACGGTGTAGGAAGCAGGTAATTCCAGTTTACCTTTACGACCCCGAATATCAGAAACACTGTCGAGACGAACCTCTCCCTGTCCCTGATCGTAATAGAAAGTTTCACGTAGTATATCCTGTTCAGCATTGATTTCCTGTCCCAGATTTCCATAAGCCCCTATCGTAAGCGTCATGCTTTTATTCAATGGAATCTGATATTGTAAACCTGCACTGGCTTGTAGTTTTCCAAAAGTTGTTTTGGTTTGGAAATTAGCTTGATAATAAGAAACCGAATCGTTGATCAGGCTTCTGCGTGTACTGTAATCTTTCCTACCAAATAAATATCCTGTATTAAAACCAACACTAAATTTTTCTTCCAACCCAAACTTCTCTCGGCTGAACAAGGAAAGTCCTGTTCCCATGGAAGCCATATAAGAACCACCATCTCCCCGGTACCGGGTAATTGCACTATCAATAGCAGCCCCAGTTATAGGATCGCTCAGTCGTTCGTTCTTATCAATACGATAACTGATTCGGGAAACGGGACGTAAGCCAAAACTCATTCCCCAACCTTTACGAAGAGGCATTCCCACTTGCATGTAAGAAAAAACTGCATTGCTGGCTTTAAAACTCTTAGCAAAAGAAGGATCTCTTAACGTACGATTATCTACGTTCACTCCCATATCTAAAATGGCACGACCGGAGCTTAGCTTCTTTGATTTTTTTTCCTTCCAGGCCTGAAAAGATGAAAAAGAAGCCGGATTATTAAAGTTTACAGACAATTGATCGGTATAGCCTGCAGTTATACCTCCCATACCTCTGTTATTAATATTGGTAGTTGAAGTCAAATCTCCAATCCCATAACGTGAGTAAGGAGAATTATCCTGCGCAAAAGCTGAGGTAATTAATACCAATATAAATAATACGGCTAAGCCGAATGACTTGTGTAACAAATTGATACTGTTAGGAATTATTGACTTCGCTGATGGCATAGAGCCCCTTATAAATTAAATCAGGGTCCGCAAATATCCTGTTTTTACAGTGGGCAGCCAAATAGGGCAGATCCCCCCCGGTTAATAGCACGTTAAAGTTCTCATAACGAGCACTGTACGCATCAATAAATCCATCTATTTCAAAGGCCATACCCTTGATTACCCCCGATAAAATGTTTGTATTGGTGTCGTATCCAATCAAGGGGGTATCCGCATCGGGTTTGACCAGGGGCAGTAAAGCAGTATAGTGCTGGAGGGACTTTAGGCGCATCTCAAGGCCAGGAGAAATGCCACCACCTAAAAATGCATGCTGAGCGCTGATAAAATTATAGGTGATGCATGAACCCAAGGCAATAACCAAGGTATGCTGATTGGGATAATAATGAACGGCTGCTGCTGCAATAGCTAAACGATCGGCACCAATGGTTTCAGGTTTACCCACTGGAGTGGCGAATGCCAGGCGTGTTTGATGGTTGAGTTTATGAAATCGAGTGCGCTGCCCCAGCACATCTTCCAATGTGGGATTATGATTAACCACGGAAGAAAGAATAGACTTGACTGGCTTATACTCTTTGATTAGTTTTTCAATCGTATCGGTATTATCGTCAGTAAGCGTAAGCGCTTCGCGCAAATTGGCATTTTCAAAAACAGCTACTTTACGACGGGTATTACCAAAATCAAAGCATAGGGTTACTGCCATGGCGCAAAGTTATCCTTTTTGCAAAGAGTCAAACCAATTCAGTGCAGTGGTCACACTCTGGTCCCAATTAAATTTTTCCAAAAGTTGGAATCGACTTTTTTCTGCTAGTTGAATACGCAGCGCTTGGTTATCAAACAGTGTAGTTAGTGCTGTAATAATTCCAGTGGTATTCTCCGTAGAGATTAGGAGGGCTGTTTCATTTGCCTTGGTATAATCAGCATGCCCTCCTATGTCCGTACAAACAACAGCACATCCACATGCCATCGCTTCGGCAGGTGGTAAAGCCCAGCCTTCCCCTAAGGAGGCAGAAAGAAAAATTGCATGTTGATTGTATAGAGCTGCCAGATTATTAGGCTTCTGATAATACTGTACCCACTCCGGTAAGGAAGCAGGACGCGGATATACCCCAAAAAAACTAAAGTGTAAGTCAGGATAGTGGGCGCGTAAAGGCTCAAGTGCAGCTAGTATATAACGAGTGCCTTTTCTGGACTCTTCAGAGTATAGAGCAAGCACTGAAAAATTATCACGTAAAGCTGGTTCAACTGTTTGCGTAAATCGACTTGTATCGATGGCATTAGGTAATAATTGAACGCTACGTCCCGATTCATTCTCCACCAAAACACGAAGCCAATTAGAAATAGCTGCATGCTGCAGCGGTAAACGATAGGAGGATTTTACCAAGTCCTCTTGCCCAGTCCAAGTTTCGTAGTCTTGCACCAGATTTACGGGTACTCCTTTACGGGGCGAAAGTTTAGCTAGTGCATAAGCAGTTTGCCACCAAGTAGAAAATAGAATATCACCATCAGGAACAAATGAGTCGCTGAATTCGTCAACAATCTTTGAAGTGATCCGACTGTCCAGCGAAAACCAGGCAGGACGTGCCGCACCTCTGATTACAAAAATCAATTGCTTCCACCATAGGGGAGAGCGCATCTTTTTAAAAGGTCGACGTAAAGAATGCAATACAGTAACCTGATGCCCAAGTGCTGCAAAGCGATTGGCATATTCATACATCACCCGTGCGCCACCAACAGGCTTAGTAACAGGAAAAGGAAGAAGAACGGTGATGCGCAATTTTTAAAATAGATTTGTAGCTACGGCAATT
>CAINBK010000038.1:0-2170 GCA_903846615.1 uncultured Bacteroidota bacterium | reverse complement strand
TGTTGAGGTAATGGAATCAATGCTGGTTTTTCATCCAAGTCGTATACATATGAAAATACAAGGTGCTTCCACAACATGTATCCTTCTCCGACCAAGTGTAATCCATCATTAGTATAACGTTCATTCATTTTACCATCAGCATTGATGAAAGCGGAGTGTAAGTCTATATAAGTATATTGATGAGCTGTTGCAGCTGATTTTAGTTTATTATTGGTTTCCAGAATTTGGGCGACCTTACTCGTATGACCAGTAAATTTTTGGTAGAAATCGGTGACAGGTAAAATACTTTGAATATAGAGTTGTGTAGAGGAACTCTCCTGCTTGAGGTAATCAGCAGCCACTAGAATATTTTTAACAACGCTATCAGCACTTGCACCCCGTGCAAGATCATTGGTACCTATCATTAAAAAAACCTTCTTCGGCTTTGCCGCTACAATTTGTTGCCAGCGATGCAAGATGCCGGAACTAATGTCCCCACTAATACCTCTATTTTTAATGTGCAAATCATTAAACAACTCACTCCACTCCACACCATCAGTAATACTGTTGCCAATAAATACCACATCCCCTTTTTGAACAGGCATCATATCAAACAAGCTTAAGCGTTGCAGATAGTAGGTACTATACATAGAGTCATAATAGACCGGAAGCTTTATCTGCGCAAATGTCATCTGCAGCGATAAATAACAAATCACTAAACTGAAGAATAGTTTTTTCATATACAGTTATTTTAGACTAATCAATGTTTAGGTAAAAAGTCGATGCCGGCAATCCTGCCTTATTCACGAGGTTGCCATCACTGAATGGCTTCCATCCATACCATATGCCTTTAGGTTTATTATCGACAGCAATAATAACTTTATTTTTTTTGATAATGGCTGTCGTAGTAAGCACACCATCAATAGAAAATTCACGCAAGGTATTACCATCACTTGTTTTTAGTTCATCTGCATACTTGAAATGTACAAATACTTTGTTGCGTTTGTAGGTTGCAGCAAGAGGCAAGGGACCAGCAGCAATTATTTTTTGTTGATAGACATCACGTAAAGCCAACAAGGCTAGTCGCTCACCTACGATTTTTTTATTTGGAGGATGCACATCGTTACGCAGACCATAATCAGTGGTAACAGCCATACCACTATTCGGAATTAACTCCAGCAATTTTCTTTGTTCATCCCTAAACGCAGGCCAGTGGGGCCTTTCAGTAGAAGAAAGTTGCACCCAGTAAAAAGGCAGGTTGGGCAGGGACCAATTATGTCTATATTGATTGACAAGCAGCCTGAATAATTTTCCATATTCATCCACACGTTCTTTTTCCTCTGCATTGCTCTCTCCTTGATAAACCAATACACCACTGATGGGAAAATTTGTCAAGGGCAATATGCCACTCTTGTAAGCAAAGCCAGGCTTGAAAGCATGATTGGGGCCATATTCATCTCCATACATAAATGGAACACTATCTAAATTCTGTAAACCTCTTTGCCTTATCCAAACAGGCAATGCATCATTGAACAACCAATTGCCGTTTACTTTTTGCTTGAACTGCTCATCCGCCAAAAATGCTTCAGTCCCGATGAAACTTTCCAACGGAGCTCCACCAATGGATAAATTGATTAAACCAACCGGGATAGCCACATCCTGTTGAATTCGTTTGGCAAAGTAATAAGCGACTGAACTCATACTGGAGATAGTCGATGATGAACTTGTTTCCCATCCATTCCACTGATAAAATTTTTCTTCATTCAATCTTTGCAGTAAGGAATCCTTGAACTTCACATTGTACACATACCTTCCAACAGGAGGTGGATTGATAAATCGAATTAAGGATTGATCAGCTTGTTGCTGTTCAGTTTTCCAATGCAGTTCTCTGCTCATGGGCCATTCCATATTCGACTGACCAATGCACAACCACACATCGCCAATTAAAATATTTTTGATTTGAATTTTTTCTTGACCCATCGCAAGCATCAGCTGTAAGGGCGATGCAGTAGCGGGCTGCGCAGGAAAA
This sequence comes from uncultured Bacteroidota bacterium, assembly GCA_903846615.1. Taxonomy (GTDB): domain Bacteria; phylum Bacteroidota; class Bacteroidia; order Chitinophagales; family Chitinophagaceae; genus JJ008. The sequence goes on along the minus strand of CAINBK010000038.1, from coordinate 162 downwards.
TTGATTTGCCAGCTGCTGTTTTGTTGTACGATGGCAGATGCAGTAAGTGATCCTAATTGTGCATCAATTTTTTCATCTGGTTTAAATGCCATGAGGTTTGCCACATGTTGTCCGCGCGCATCGCGACCAGCATCTGGTAATTCATGAACCATGGAACGATAG
>CAINBK010000037.1:0-10781 GCA_903846615.1 uncultured Bacteroidota bacterium | reverse complement strand
TGGAGCATTGGTATTTGTATTGTTCGTCCCTACCATACTATCATACTGTCGAAAAATCCAATTCTTAGAAGCGATAGTTGGATGCGTGATTAGTTGCTGTGCAGCGGCTTTTAAATCGCTGGGCAAGTTCACCGCATTTAATTCAAACTCCGCAATTTTTTCTAAATAAGCCGGAGCAGAGAAAGCTCTATCATATTGCGGCGCACCGCCTCCTAATACTAGTTCATGAGCAGGGATAGAGGCATCAAGCTGGCCATTCATGTAAAAATTCAAGACACCGTCGCTGGTAACTTCTCCAATGACCGCACAAGGAAGATCCCACTTCTCAAAAACTTTCTTCACCAATTCCTCTTTGCCTTTCTTGGCTACTAACAACATTCTTTCCTGACTTTCGCTCAGTAGCAATTCCCATGTTTTCATATTGGGTTGACGAGTGGGGACCTTATCCAAATCAATACGCATCCCTACCCCTCCTTTTGCACTCATTTCTGCTGTAGAACAAATAATTCCGGCAGCGCCCATGTCTTGCATTCCTACTACCGCGCCGGTTTGAATAACTTCCAAACAGGCTTCCAATAGTTTTTTCTCTTGAAAAGGATCTCCAACCTGGACAGCTGGCAACTCCTTTGCACTTTCTGCAGTAATATCTGCAGATGCAAATGAGGCCCCTCCAATTCCGTCTTTACCAGTTGCACTGCCTACAAACAATACAGGGTTCCCCTCACCTTCTGCAGTGGCAGAAACTGTCTGTCCGGCCTTTACAATACCAACGCTCATCGCATTGACAAGTGGATTGGTATGATAACAACGATCAAAATAAATTTCTCCACCAACTGTAGGAACCCCAAAACAATTTCCATAGTGTCCAATTCCATGGACCACCCCCGCAAGTAAATGCTGCGTTTTTTCGTCCTCCAATAATCCAAATCGAAGAGAATTTAAAGCCGCAATGGGTCTTGCTCCCATCGTAAAAATATCTCGATGGATTCCTCCCACTCCAGTAGCCGCTCCTTGAAAAGGTTCAATAGCAGAGGGGTGATTATGTGATTCGATTTTAAAAACTATTCCTAAACCATCACCAATATCCATCAACCCTGCATTCTCTTCTCCGGCTTTGACTAGCATTCTTCCTCCCTCCCGGGGTAAGGTTTTCAACCACTTAATTGAATTTTTATAGCTACAATGCTCACTCCACATTCCGGAGAAAGCACAGAGCTCATTGAAGTTGGGAGTACGACCCAGCTTTTTACATATCAAATCAAATTCTTCGGCTGTAAGGCGGAGCTGCTCCGCCGTGGAAACGGTCACTTCCATGCAGGTTAAAAAATTGAGTTACAAAGGTATTTTACGGTAATCAGCTTCTCCACAAAAGTTGTTCCCGCACTCTACACATTAATTTTTTATATAATATATTATTTTTTGGATAAACGCATTGAAAATAGTTGCTTTGCTGAAAATTTATCTACTATGTCTATCAGATTTCAGGCTTTAGAGAACCTAACTAATAAAAAAAATGTGGAATTAGGTTCGCCCAATAAAACCACTAGCTTCTTTGCCTCCAATGTATTCACGGTACAAGTTGCCAGAGAATTCTTGAGTGATGAAGCTTACAAAAGCCTGAAAGCATCCATCAAAGCAGGAATGAAGATTGATCGAATTATGGCCAATCAGATTGCCAATGGAATGCGCGCCTGGGCAGAAACAAAAGGTGTGACACACTTTACGCACTGGTTTCAGCCATTGACAGGAACAACGGCAGAAAAACACGACTCTTTCTTCACATTGAAAAGTGATGGTACCGCCATTGAAGAGTTTGACGGTGCTGCTTTAATTCAGCAAGAACCAGACGCTTCCTCTTTTCCTAGCGGAGGTTTACGTGCCACTTTCGAAGCACGTGGTTATACAGCATGGGACCCTTCCTCTCCTCCCTTTGTGATTGAGATTGGAAATGGCAAAACACTTTGCGTTCCTACCATATTTGTTTCATACACCGGAGAATCGCTTGACTACAAAGCGCCGTTGCTGAAAGCTACAGAAGCACTCAGTAAAGCTGCAACTGAGGTTTGTAACTACTTTGACAAAAATGTAAATAAAGTAAACGTTACACTGGGTTGGGAACAAGAATACTTTGTTATTGATGAGGCTTTTTATAACGCGCGCCCTGATCTAGTAATGACAGGTCGTACGGTGTTTGGAAGCGGCTCCGCAAAAAATCAACAACTGGAAGATCATTACTTTGGCTCTATCCCGGAACGCATTTACGCTTACATGCGTGACTTTGAAAACGAATCATACAAACTGGGAATTCCCCTACGCACCCGTCACAATGAAGTAGCGCCAGCACAATTTGAATGTGCGCCCATTTTTGAGGAAGTGAGTGTGGCTGTAGATCACAATTCGCTATTAATGGATGTGATGGACCGAGTAGCTCGTCGTCACAACCTCCGGGTACTATTACATGAAAAACCATTCGCCGGAATCAACGGAAGCGGAAAACATAATAACTGGAGCATGGCTACCGATACTGGTGTTAATTTATTGGCACCGGGAAAAACGCCTAAGACTAACCTCATGTTCCTGACATTTTTTGTTAACACCATCAAAGCCGTTCACGATTACGCGGATGTGTTGCGCGCCTCCATTGCCTCAGCTCCAAACGATCACCGCCTGGGAGCCAATGAAGCTCCTCCTGCCATCATTTCAGTATTTATTGGACAGTACCTGAGTAAAGTCTTAACAGATGTGAAGGAGCGGGTAACATCCAAGATGGATGAAACAGATGAAAGCTTACTCAAAATTGATATCCACAAGAGCATCCCTGAATTACTAATGGATAACACAGATCGTAATCGCACCTCACCCTTTGCATTTACAGGGAACAAATTTGAGTTTCGTGCGGTAGGATCTTCTGCGAATTGCGCTAATCCGATGACTGTACTTAACACAATCATGGCCGCAACTTTGAAACAATTCAAATCCGAAGTTGACGCATTGATTGAAAAAGGCGAAAAGAAAGAAATTGCAATCATGCATGTGATTCGAGAGTATATTGTAAAGAGCGAAAAAGTATTGTTTGAAGGAGATGGTTATAGCGAGGCTTGGGAAAAAGAAGCGGCCAAGCGCGGTTTACCCAATGTAAAAACAACCCCCTTAGCGCTGGATGCCATGGTTACGAAAAAAGCAATGTCACTATTTGAGGATAATGGCATCTACTCACACCAGGAACTGGAAGCGCGTCATGAAATTGAGCTCGAGAAGTACATTAAAAAAGTACAAATAGAAAGCCGTATCATGGCAGAATTAGCTACCAGTCAGGTTTTACCGGCAGCTATTCGTTATCAGAATACATTAGCTAGTAATGTAAAAGGCTTGAAAGAAGCCGGACTCTCTGAAAAAAGCTACAAGAAACAACAAGAGATACTCGAAAAAATATCAACGCATATTGCTAAGATTAGTGATGCCGTAGAAAAAATGACAGAAGCACGTAAAGCTTGCAATAATCTAGAGAACACGCGCGAGAAAGCTATTGGATACCAGTCAAAAGTTAAAGATGCATTCTTTGATGAAATTCGCTACCAAGTTGATAAACTTGAATTATTGGTGGATGATAATGAATGGAGCCTACCGAAATATCGCGAGATGCTGTTTCTTCGTTAAGGGCGATTAGCCTTTATCACGCGTAATACATTACCGCCGAGGATTTTTTTCAATGATTGATTGGAATATCCTCGGCGTTTTAATTCTGCTGTTATTTGGGGATAGGTACTTACATCCTCCAATCCTTTGGGAACGAACCCAATTCCGTCGTAGTCAGCCCCGATTCCCGCGTGATCTACTCCTACCAGTTTTACCACATACTCAATATGATCAACCACCTCTTTGATTCCAGGCAGATTTTTTGCTAACGCTTGTTGCACCAATAAATTGACTTGCTTCGAAAGAATTTCAGCTTCATCGCGGTATGCCGGCAATTGTTGTAGCAAAGTGCGGATAGAATCTTTTCCGGGACCTTCCCAGTATTTTTTTGCATCAACAAATGATTTGCTGATAAATGCCGGATAGAAATTAATGCAAATTACTCCTCCATTTTTTGCAACAGCTTTGATTTGTTCATCCTTTACATTTCTAAAAACAGGACAAAGGGCCCAAACAGAACTATGGGTTAATAATACAGGCTTGCTTGTTACTTCTAATGCATCATAAAAAGTTTGCTCTCCCACATGTGAAAGATCTACAATTACACCCGCCTCATTAAGCTTTTGTACAACTTGTTTTCCAAAATCAGTAAGGCCTTTCGCAATCAGAGTCTTGCCAGCCCCAGACTCATCCATGGCACTGGTTGCCCAATCATGACTATTATTCCAAGTCAAGGTGAGATAAGACATTCCCTTTGCAACCAGGGAATCCAATTTCGACAAATCAGATTCAATCATATGACCGCCTTCCACCCCAATCATTGCTACCAATTTGTTGCGATGGACTTTTTTACGCGCCTCTTTATAACCAGTGGCAAAATCAAATTTATCGGGATGGCGGAGAATGATACGATTCAACGAATCAATTTCTTGAAGGGCATCTTGATAGAAACCTTCTTTCTTTCGAGGAGTTTCACCAGTAAATACAGAAAAAAATTGAATATCTACACCGCCTCGCTTCCAACGAACATAATCACTATGCCCTTTTGATAATAACACACTAATATCACGCCCTTCCAACACTTGCCCGCTAAGACAATCGTTATGTGTGTCTACCAAAATAGCTTTGCGATGAACTGAATTAACGGATTGACTGAACCCAACAGCATATAAATAAAACAGAAAAAATACAAGCAATAAAAAAAGCCTGCCCCTATGTTGTGCAGCTCCCATTAGCCCATAGTTTTCTTAGCATCTTCTAAGAATTTTGCAAGCCCGATATCTGTCAAGGGATGCTTTAACAGCCCTAAAATAGAATCAAGTGGACAAGTGCAAACATCCGCCCCTGCTTCCGCACATTTTACAATATGTAATGGAGTACGAATAGAGGCAGCAAGAATTTGTGTTTTAAAACCCTGGACACCATAAATCTGAGCAATTTGAGCAATCAGCTCAATACCATCCCAGTTACTGTCATCTACGCGTCCTATAAAAGGTGAAAGATAAGTAGCACCTGCTTTAGCAGCTAAGATGGCTTGACCAGCTGAAAATACAAGCGTACAATTTGTTCGCATCCCATTTTCCGTAAACCATTTGATTGCTTTAATACCGTCTTTGATCATGGGCACTTTTACCACAATATTAGGATGAATGGCAGCTAGTTTTTTCCCCTCCTCAACAATGCCAGCAAAGTCGGTGCTGATTACCTCAGCGCTGATATCACCGTCCACCATTTCACAAATAGTTCGGTAATGATCCATTACAGCCTTTTCTCCTTTAATACCTTCTTTAGCCATCAGAGAAGGGTTGGTGGTTACACCATCCAGAATACCCAATTCATTGGCTTCTTTAATTTGAGCAAGGTTGGCTGTGTCAATGAAGAATTTCATATTAATTGAATAAAGTGTTTAAATAAAAAATGGCAGGCTTATTACATCGCACCGCTCAACCACTTACTCTTGCTGCCTTCCGGCCCTGGGAGGGTTCAGCAGGAGCTGGTCGTGTAAGACCTGCCACTGCGAAATTAATGAATATTCACTCATTGTTGAAATGCGGAACGCACCCAGGTATATCCTACCAGCTCATCGGCCCTACTTCCAACAGGTCTTACATAGACCAGCACTAGGTATTCATTCTCTGTTCCCCAATAATCACCCTCTGTTAAATAGTTGGCAGGCACAGGCTTGGTATCTTGATTATCAGTCGTTACATATTGATAATTATAATACCCCTGCTTTAATAAACAAGTCTTAGTATAAACACCACGATTAGCATCAAATACCATTTTGCTATTGCTATCAAGTGAATAATTGGTTAGCTCGCCATATAAATGAACTGACTTGCCCGGTAGTAGGCGTCCCCCCCGCGGGTAGAAAGTAAAATGAACCCATGCATACTCCCCCTGCAATTGTGAATTGGGATTATCTCGGCTCTCTACGATATAAATTCCATCTATATCGCGATTCAATAAACTCATTTTGCCTTCCCGCGGATAATCCGGATTTACCCATATATCTACTCTTGCAGTGCTATCACTGTCCTCAATTCGATTAACACGCTCACTTCGCAACCGAAAGCTTCGCAGGTCTACCCAACGCCACTCTTGGCCAGCTGGGAAAAGTGAGAAGCTTTCGTCTGTGTACTCAAAATAATTTCCACGGAATAACGTTGGGGTTCTTTGCACTTTTGCCTGTTGCCAGCTTCGATTTTGCAATAACCAGACGTTTAATTCGGTAGGAGTAAACTGACTACCCAATCCTTGTACTGGGGTAACCCCAATTTGTAATTGCTGGTGTGTTCGCAAAAGTTGACCATCAAAAGGTTGTCTTACCTGTGCAGTGATAGAGACTTTTTTTGAAGCAATTAGCACTCTTCGTGTAAATGCCAGCTGCGTAGTGTCATCATTCAAAAATACTTTCAATAAATAGTTCCCAGCTCTTGTGGGAGCACTCCCCGCCTCTGGAAGGAAGGCCTGATAATGTGTATATCGAATCTGCGTTAAAGAAGAGGGGCGATAATTGCGGATACGGCTGGTCAAGAAACCGCGTAAGTAATCAAAAGGCTGTAAAGAAGCAGGTTTCCAGTCTGCATTACAAAGCTGAAAGGTGTAATAATAATTTTTTACATCAGCATCTAAATCGTCAAAGTGCAATTCCAATTGCTCTCGCTCTCCTAAAATCAGCAGCGGGTAAGAGCGCGGATCTCCCGCCTTATACAACTTAACCGTTTGTATAGAAGATCGAAATACCTCATCAGGATTTTGCCCTCTTGCAGGAAAGCAAACTGACAGGCTATAAATAAGAAGGAAGATTGTAAATTCGGGTCTCCGCATAGGGCAAAGTATGAAAATAGCTCGATTTATAGCCAACCGAATTGCCCAAAGCAAGCAAAAGAGCTTCTCTCGCTTTATTCTTCGTCTTTCTTTTACTGCAACGGCCCTGAGTGTTGCAATCATGATTATCACGATGGCGCTTGCCACTGGCTTTCAAAAAGCCATTGAAGATAAAATTGTAGGATTCTGGGGACATGTTCGCATTCAGGAGAAACAAGCAGACAAATCTGTGCGAGTAAGAGAAATCCCATTGTTAAGAAATGCTGATTTCGAATCAAGACTACTAACAAACCCCAATATAAAATCAGTGCATCCTTTTGCAAACCAGTATGCATTACTGAAAACCAAATCTTCACTGGAGGGGGTACTGATCAAAGGAATTGATACCGGGGCCCATTGGAATACTTATAAGCAATTTGTCAAAAGTGGCAGACTCCCTATATTCAATTCTTTTTCTTTTTCAAGGGAAATTCTGCTCTCCACTTACCACGCTAACAGGCTGGACATTCATCCCGGTGATTCCGTTGTGCTATACTTTACACAACCTGGCCAAGCTCCCCGGGCACGCAAGGTGACTATTGCTGGCTTATATCAAACAGGGATAGAGGAATATGACCGACTCTTTGCCATTGGAGACTTGAGGATGGTAGCTCCACTGACTGGCTGGGATAGCAGTCAGGTTGGCGGATATGAAATCTATTTAAAAGATCCTTCGCTGGCCACCCAAACTGCCAACTCAATTTTTGAAGATGAATTTTTCCCCCCAACTTGGGATGTACTTACCACCCGGGATGTTGCACCTCAGCTTTTTGATTGGCTAAACATGCAAGTGGTTACCAGAAATGTGCTATTGTCATTTATGATAATTGTAGCATTAGTCAATTTACTTACTTGTTTGCTAGTCTTGGTTTTGGAACGTATTCCAATGATTGGCATTCTCAAGGCCATGGGATCAACCGACCCAATGATTCAACAAATTTTTATTCGGTTTGGACTACTCTTTACAGCTGCCGGGATTTTAATGGGAACCGTAATCGCATTGGGACTACTTTGGCTACAAGCTAGAACTTCCTTTATTCGACTAGACCCGACAGCCTATTATATAGATACGATAGCTATACAAATTAAACCATTGCATGTTCTTGGTGTAATGGTTGGCACCTTACTGATCAGCACTATCGTTCTTTTTTTACCCTCCTTGTTGGTAAAAAAAATAAGGCCCCTACGAGCCATTCGATTTAACTAAGCCAAGAAAGTAGAATGCCAGTAGCAACAGCTGCATTCAAAGACTCAGCCTCCCCGATTTTAGGAATAGTGATACCCGTTACTTTTTTAGTAAGCATAGATGCTGGCACTCCCTTTGCTTCATTCCCAATCAATAATATTCCAGACTGCGAACGATTGATCTCGTATACAGACTGTCCATTTAATATCGCTGCATAAATGGGTACTTCCTGTTCGTTCAACCAAGGGTCTAGATCCATATAATGGACTGCAAGTCGAGCAATACTACCCATGGTAGCTTGTACCACTTTGGGATTATACACATCAACCGTATCCGGACTACAAACTAATTGACGCACACCAAACCAATCTGCGGTACGTAAGATGGTGCCAAAATTTCCTGGATCCTGTATACCACAGCAAACCAAGGTTAGTCCTTTCCCGATTTGTAAGGGCAAAACTGGAAACTTTGAAACAACCGCAAGTACTTCATGTGGAGTTGTTAACTGAGAAAGCCGCTCAAGCTCTGCTGGAGTAACAAGCGTAACCTGAATTGAGGAATTAACAATCTTGTTTTGCTGAATCCAACTCTCAAGAGCAAAGATGGCTTTAATGGAATGGGAACAATCCCGCAATAATTCCTCTACGAGCTTTGGACCCTCTGCCAGAAATAAACCAGCCTGATCCCTGTATTTTTTACCGGCTAAACTTTGGATATCTTTGACTACTGATTTTGTAATCATAATTCTAGCACATTGTGAAGCAACTATTCCGGCATTTATTGATCCCTATTCGCTTTCCGGCACTGCTTCTGTTTTTAATCAGTCTTCTCCTTTATGCTTGCGGAACGATTCCGCGAAATTACCCGGCAGGAAGACCCTTTGTATTCAAAACTACTATAAAAGTTGATGGCAGTGTTCCCAAAGAGCAAAGAGAGTTGCTGCAAAGCCGTTTAAAGGGGCAATTAGACGATAGCTTACGCTCTAGAACTGTCTCTAAACTATTTTATAGTACGCTTCGTAAGCCACCTGTATTTGACACCAGCTATGCTAGCCGTTCAGTAGTGTACATGCAAGCTTTGCTTAATTCATTAGGATATTTTCGAGATAAAGTCTGGTATGATACCACCATGAGTGTGGTTAATAAAAATCAATTTCGGACCACCGTAAATTTTTATATAAACCCAGGAAGTCCTTTTTTATTAGATACCATACAATATCAATTACAGGATTCCACACTACAGCGACTTACACTTCAAGAAAAAGCTAACGCAAAAATCAACATAGGCGATCCCTTTGCCAAAGGAATGATTGCAGACGAACTGGACCGCCTCATCGATCATTTTAGAAATAATGGATACTTGAGGCTCACCCGGGACGACCTGGTAGGTATTTGGGATACCCTTGACCTAGCTTTATTAAAACCAATTGCAGATCCCCTAGAACAATTACAAGTTTTTAAACAAGTACAAGAACGGAGTGTACATCCAAGAGCAAACTTGGAAATCAGGTTACGTCCAGAAACAACAAAGGAAAAACTCACTCAATACAAAGTAGGGACCATCACCCTTTTCCCTGACTTTACTTCTGATACTGTCGGACTCAAAACTACAAAGGTCTTTGAACATGGCATACATATTGAGCGTTTTCGGCCAGTATTCAAGGATCATATATTTCGTGATAAAATCGATTTTAAAACTGGACAGGTTTATGACCAGCGGAATTATTTTAAAACATTGAATCAGCTCAATGCCATGGGTGGATGGCGGCTGGTGAACCTGGAAACAATACCTAGAAAAAATACAGACACTACTGATATACTTATTAAGTTAACGCCAGCCAAAAAATATACCAGCTTTGCAAATTTGGAAGGCAGTAGTAATCAGAGCTTGTTGGCTGGCACCTTGTTTGGCGTAGCACTTAACGTGGGATTTCAAAACAGAAATTTATTTCGCCGCTCCATTCAGTCCAATACCAATTTACGGCTGGGTGTAGAGATTGGAAGAGACACGGTTGCTGATGTTAATTTTATACAAACAAGACAAATTGCGCTGACCCACAATTTAATTTTCCCCGGTCTGCTCCCTCGTTTCTCTGGCTTACCCGCAGATCTCCGTCAGCATGCCCGATCCATTCTTGCCTTTAATATTTCAAATACAGAGCGAAGAGAATTGTTCAACTTATCATCTTACAGTGCAGCATGGGGATATGATTTTAGATATAAAAACACACTCTATACTATTCGAATTCCAAACATCGAGTATAATGCAATTGCAAGAAGAGCAAAATTGCTGGAGCTGATAGATAGTAATGCGCTGTTGAAAAATATTTTCGTAGATGGTTTAATCATCTCTGGAAGTGCTGGTTTATTTTATTCACGACAAAAGGCTAATAAAATTCAAAATGTTCGTTTAAATATTGAAGAGTCTGGTTTATTGAGTGGATTAATAAGAAGCCCTTTACTCGATACCAATCTTTTTCGATTCCTTAAGGTTGACTTGGATTTATCGACAAAGTATACATTCAAAAAAACAGCTATAGCCCTTCGTTTCTTTGCCGGAGTAGGCTATGCCTTGGACCAAACCAGAAATC
>CAINBK010000036.1:0-10694 GCA_903846615.1 uncultured Bacteroidota bacterium | reverse complement strand
TCAACTCCCCTTGAATCAAGGCTTGATATGTAGGATATACTCGACTTGGATCCAATAATAATTCTTCTCCCGTTTTCTTCGATACAACAGGATCAGCGCTAAAAGCACCTGCTACTAGCTGATAGTGGCCATCCATTGAAAAGGCAATTCGATGAATGGCTCCGATAAAAGCCCCTTGCCCACCCCCAATCATGGCGATACGGAGTTTTCGATTCATAGCTCGTAGATTGAAGTAATAAAAATACTATATTTATTTTCAATTGCTTGCTATGAAAACATCTACAAGAATTCAGCTAGCGCTGATGATGTTCCTCAATTTTTTTGTTTGGGGAATTTGGTTTGTAACTATGGGAACTTTTTTAAGTACCCAGCTTGGTGCTGGAGGTGTTGAAATAGGATTAGCCTATGGAACACAATCACTGGGAGCTATTGTAGCACCCTTCATTATCGGATTAATTGCAGACAAATATTTTGCTGCCCAAAGAATCCTTGGCATTCTACACTTGACGGGCGGTTTTCTTCTCTACTATTTATCCTCCCAAGCCAATTTTAATACATTTTATCCCTACCTGTTAACGTACATGATCATTTACATGCCTACCCTCGCGTTGGTAAATGCAATTGCTTTCAAACAGATGGCTAGTCCCGAAAAGGAATTTTCGGCAATTAGAGTATGGGGAACTATTGGCTGGATCGCTTCAGGATTACTAATTGGCTGGCTTGCCTTAGAAACAACCGATTCGCTGGATCAAACATTTAAAATAGCTGCGCTTGTTTCACTGGTTTTAGGAGTGTACAGTTTTATGCTTCCCAACACACCTCCCCCAAAAGCAGGGACAAAAACCACTTTTGGTGAAATCGTTGGCGCCGATGCAATAGGACTATTAAAAGATAGAAACTACCTGATTTTTTTTATGGCCTCTCTTCTTATTTGTATTCCACTTGCTTTTTACTATCAGGAAACAAATCTCTTCCTTAATGAGGTAGGGGTAAAGAACGCCGCCTCAAAAATGACAATGGGTCAAATGAGCGAAACGATATTTCTTTTTCTGATGCCTTTCTTTTTTTCAAGGCTAGGGGTAAAAAAAATGCTCTTGATTGGAATGGCTGCCTGGGTAATTCGATATCTCTGTTTTGGTTTCGGTGATGCGGGCAATGGAGTTGGTCTTTTATATGCTGGAATTATTTTACATGGGATTTGCTACGATTTCTTTTTTGTAACCGGACAGATTTATACCGATCAACGAGCTGGCGAAAAAATCAGATCTTCTGCACAGGGAATGATAACGCTTGCAACCTATGGAGCTGGAATGCTTGTCGGTTTTTGGCTTGCCGGATTGATAGCGGATCAATATAAAACAGCCAATGGACATGATTGGAGTGCTATTTGGATGGTGCCGGCAATTATCGCAGCAATAATTTTAATATTATTCCTTTTATTTTTTAAAGACCCCTCCTCGCATAAAAGCAAAGAATGAATAAGCTAACAACTTCCAGAAGAACACTACTGAAAAAAGCAGGACAACTGGCACTGGCAGCCTCGCTTCCGCTTAACCAGATCAATGCGAGTGATATTTCAAAAATTCAGAGATCCAATAAGGGCAGTATTAATCATTCCGTCTGCAGTTGGACTTATGAATTCCTTACACTGGCTGAGTTATGTGAGCTGGTTAAGGGATTAGGAATAAACACTATTGACCTAGTGGCCCCTAAAGACTTTACTATATTAAAAGAATATCAAGTAAACTGCTCCATGTGCTACACGGCAGGAAAGGTAAGCCTTACACAGGGGTGGAACGACCCTTCAAACCACACTTGGCTAATCAAAGATTACTTAGAAGCAATTCCACTTATTGCTCAAGCTGGATACAAGAACCTGATTTGTTTTTCCGGAAATAGAAATGGCATGGATAATCAAACAGGACTTCAAAGTTGTGTAAAAGGACTTCGACAAATATTACCAGTTGCAGAAAAGTATGGCATTACAATACAAATGGAACTATTCAATAGTAAAATTGATCACAAAGACTACATGGCCGACAACTCAGCATGGGGAGTAGAGTTGTGCAAACAATTAGGGTCAGCTAATTTTAAATTATTATATGATATCTACCACATGCAAATTAGCGAGGGCGATATCATTCGTACAATTCAAGATAACCATTCCTACTTCGGCCATTATCACACAGCAGGGGTACCGGGCCGCCATGAAATCGATGAATCACAGGAATTATATTATCCCGCAATTATGCAAGCCATTGTGGCTACAGGTTATACAGGTTTTGTTGCACAAGAGTTCATCCCTAGTGGCAAAACCAAAGAAGACAAAATCAACGCGCTAAAAAAAGCTATTCAAATTTGTACGATATAAAAAAATATTCCTATGTCAACCAAACAGTATGATGCAATTGTAGTTGGTTCCGGTATCAGTGGAGGATGGGCAGCTAAAGAACTTACAGAGAAAGGACTCAATGTTCTTTTACTCGAACGAGGAAGAGATATTGAGCATATAAAGGACTATGTCAATGCCACTAAAGAATCATGGGAGTTTCCTCATCGAGGAATCCGGCCTACCCAGCAAATGATAGAAGATTACCCTGTTCTAAAAAGAGATTATCCATTAAATGAAACAGTGCTTGACCTCTGGGTAAAAGATAAAGAGTGCCCTTACACAGAAACAAAACCATTCTCCTGGTTTAGAGGATATCATGTAGGTGGACGCTCTCTCATGTGGGGCAGACAGAGTTACCGATTTAATAAATGGGATTTTGAAGCCAATCTTGCAGATGGACACGGCGTTGACTGGCCTATACGCTACGATGAATTAGCGCCCTGGTATAGTCACGTTGAAAAATTTGCAGGAATTCAAGGCAGTAAAGAAGGACTTGATGTACTCCCTGACGGGGAATTCATGCCCCCCATGGACTTGAACTGCGTAGAAAAAGATGTAGCAGAGAAATTAAAGAAACATTACAGAGGACAAAGGCATTTAATAATTGGCAGAAGTGCCAATATCACGGTACCTCATGAAGGCAGAACTAATTGTCAATATAGAAATCGCTGTTGGAGAGGTTGTCCCTTTGGAGGTTATTTTAGTACACAATCCTCTACCCTTCCCGCTGCTATGAAAACGGGCAAGCTTACACTTCGTCCTTTTTCAATAGTAACACAGGTCCTCTATGACAAGAATACCCAAAAAGCAAAAGGAGTTGAGATATTAGATGCTACTGATAACAAAACCGTACAATATCAAGCTAAAATTGTTTTCCTATGTGCTTCTGCGTTCAACTCTACCTGGATTTTGATGAATAGCGCAACTGATATTTGGCCTGATGGATTAGGAAGCAGCAGTGGAGAACTAGGACATAATGTAATGGATCATCATTTTAGATGCGGAGCGGGTGCTACGGCTGAAGGATATGGAGATCGTTATCAATTTGGCCGAAGACCTACTTGAGTCTATGTGCCACGCTTCAGAAATGTGTATGATGACAAACGCTCCTATGTTAGAGGATTTGGATACCAAGGAGGAGCAGGAAGAGGCCGAGGTGTGCAGGTCGCTGAATTTACTATCGGTGCTGAATTAAAAGAGGCCTTGAGCGTACCCAGCGATAACTGGCATATGGGCATTATGGGATTTGGTGAAATGCTCCCTTATCACGAGAATAAAATCAGTTTGAATAAAACTGTAAAAGATAAATGGGGCCTACCCGTATTAGATATGGACGTTGAAATAAAAGAGAATGAAAAGAAAATGAGAGAGGACATGATGAACGATGCCAAAGAAATGCTGGAAGCTGCTGGTTTAAAAAATGCCTATACCTACGACTATGGTTACGAGGTGGGAATGGGAATTCATGAGATGGGAACAGCTCGTATGGGGAGAGACGCTAAATCCTCAGTATTGAATGGAAATAATCAAGTATGGGATTGTAAGAATGTTTTTGTCACGGATGGAGCCTGTATGACAAGCGCCTCTTGCGTTAACCCTTCATTAACCTATATGGCCATGACTGCACGGGCTGCCAATTTTGCCGTAGAAGAACTTAAAAAAGGTAACCTCTAAAATCAACTGCTATGGAAAGAAGAGAATTAATCAAATCGATTGCCCTCCTTACAGGAGTTGCGGTTGTCGGTGGTGAGTTTTTTCTAACAGGATGCAAATCAGCAGCTGGACCTGTTTCGGCTTTTACACCAGCTACCATTGCGCTATTGGATGAAGTGGCAGAAACCATTATCCCTACCACGGATACACCAGGTGCAAAAGTTGCTCAAACAGGGGCATTCATGAAAATCATGATTGAAGATTGCTATACCAAAGAAGAACAAGACACCTTCATCAAAGGGATAACCACTTTGAATGAAAGATGTAAAAAAGAATACAATCAACCTTTTGTAGACTTGGAGGCCACACAGAAACTCACTCTTTTACAAAAACTGGAGCGTGAAGCAAAAGAGTACAATACAAAACGTGAAGAGAATAAAGAAAAAAAGGCGCCTCCACATTACTATTCAATGATGAAACAATTAACATTATGGGGCTTTTTCTCATCTGAAACCGGCATGACTCAAACACTTCGGCATATTCCAGTACCTGGCAGATTTGATGGAAACGCACCATACACAAAAGGAGAAAAAGCTTGGGCAGAATAATTAAAATAGCATGCAAAAGAGAAGAGAATTTTTAAAAACAGTAAGTCTAGTTACAGGCACATCACTGCTGGGCATAAATTCAGGATGGTCCTCCATAATTTCAGAAGAACCAACTGCAAAAAAAATTGGCATACAACTGTATACTTTGCGGGACATTATCCCTGGTAAAGCAAGAGAGATTATCAAAGAATTAGCCACTTTTGGATACACGCAAATAGAAAGCTATGAAGGCCCACAGGGTATTTACTGGAATATGAAGCCCTCGGAATTCAAACAATTTACTGGTGACCTCGGAATGAAACTAATCTCAACCCATTGCGATATCTATGAAAAATTTGAGCAAAAGGTTGAAGATGCAGCCTCGATAGGAATGAAATACTTGATTTGTCCGTGGGTTGGACCTCAACAGAACATAGATGATTACAAAAAAATTGCAGCGGTTTTTAATGAAAAGGCAAAACAATGTGCGGCAAATGGAGTGAGATTTGCTTACCATAACCATGACTATTCGTTTAAAAAGATAAATGGCGTTTATCCTCAGGATATTTTGATGCAAGAAACAGATCCCAATCTGGTTTGTTTTGAAATGGATATGTACTGGGTAGTAACAGCAGGAGAAAATCCCCTTGAATGGCTTAAAAAATATCCGGGTCGTTTTGAATTAAGTCATATCAAGGATCGAAGTCAAAGCCCAATCAATAAGGATAATTTTGAATCAGTAGACTTAGGTACTGGTAGTATAGATTTTAGACAATTGCTTCCTCAAGCAAAAAAATTGGGACTCCAATACCTATTCATGGAGCAAGAGTTTTATCCAGGTGGATCACCCATGAATGCGGCAGCTACGGGCGCCACTTATTTGAAAAAAATAAAATTCTAAGTCAACTTATACAACGAGGGTACTCAACTGCTGCTTCATCGCTGCAATTGAACCCGGCTCTATACCAGGATTTTGGTAGCTATCATTGCTATTCATGAATGAAGGGTGTTTGAACGTCATTGCTGATTCTCTGCCTGATCGTAACGATGTGTGAAATTCCACACATCGAGTTTGCTTTGCTAATTCTACAATCGAATCAGGGCGAACTCCACTTCCAGGCATAATTATTATTCGACCGGCAGCTTGCTCTTGCAAGGAAGCAATTAATTTCATTCCCTCTGGAGCGGTTAGCATTTGTCCAGAAGTTAAAATTCTCTCACAACCCAAATCAATCAGCTGCTCTAAGGCTTCAAAAGGGTCAGCACAACGATCAAATGCTCGATGAAAAGTAACTTCCATAGGGTAAGCCCATTCAATCAGCTGAGCTGTTCTGTTACGATCAATAGTCCCGTCTGGGTTCAATAAACCCAAAACTACTCCTTCATAACCAAGCGTTCGGCAAAGCATTACATCCTTTCGCATAATTTCGAACTCGTTTTGGCTATAAAGAAAATCACCCGATCTTGGTCGAATGATCGGATAGATAGGTAATTCAAATTCTTGACGACATTGCTCTAATAATCCTGCACTTGGCGTAATGCCTCCCTCTGATAAACCTGCGCACAATTCTATCCGATCAGCACCGCCCACCACAGCAAGCCGGGTTGTTTCAAAATCAGTGGTTGCAATTTCAATTAGCATAAATTAATTTGCTTTAAACCAACTATTCGCTTTGATGAGTTCATTTCGTTGGAAATCTCTGTAAGCAAAAGAGAAACCAGGATGAATGGCAAAGGCGCCAACTTCTCCCTGGTTTGATATGGCAAGAAAGGCTACTTGTATGTCTTTTGATTTTTCCTTCTTGATTTTAATAATCCGCTGTATCACCGCCGCGCATGCTTGTTGGGGTGATTGACCTTGCCTCATTAATTCTACAACGGTAGATGCGCCTGCAACACGTATAACATCTTCACCCTGGCCCGTTGCTACACAAGCCCCTACTTGATTATCGACAAAAAGTCCAGCTCCAATTATTGGGGAATCACCCACGCGACCACGCATTTTAAATCCTGCACCTGAGGTAGTACAACTTCCACTCAGATTACCTTGCTGATCTAAAGCAATCATACCAATGGTATCATGATTCCAATCACCATTTTGAAGACGGTGAGGCGCAAAAGGCCCATGACCTGATTTATTTTCCCGATTAATAGAAGGTATTTTATACTGAGACTGCTGAAGCCAATTGCTATAGGCTACCTGAGCAGAAGAAGATAATTGTCCAGATTCTAAAGTAAAGCCCTCGGATAACGCAAATTGTTGCGCCCCCTCTCCCACCAACATAACATGAGGTGTCTTTTCCATAATTCTTCGCGCTACGCTAATAGGATGTTTAATACGTTCTAAAAATGCAACTGCTCCACAATTATGATTATGGTCCATGATACATGCGTCCAATGTAACGTAGCCATCTCGATCAGGATTTGCACCCAAGCCCACACAACAATTAATTGAATCCTCTGTATATCGTACTCCCTGTTCAACTGCGTCCAATGCCTGACCTCCTTTTTCAAGAATTGTCCAAGCTGGCACATTCGCTTCCATGCCAGCATCCCAGGTTGAGATTACAATTGGACCACGGCTTGACAGAAACGAAGGTTGGTTCGCTCCTTTTGTTATACCCTGAACAGATATGCCAGCTGAAAGCATACTGATTTTCTTCATGAAACTTCTTCGATTAAACATGCTGTCAAGATAGGATAAAATATTTTAATGTTTAAACACTGAAAGTTAACTTTGTATCATGCTAAAAAAACTAGAACGCATCATTCCTCCTCCTCCACCCCATATGGTTGGGGATGGATTTAGAGTCCACAATTTCTTTCCATCGTCTGGTATCCAAAACAAACAACGCATGAGTCCATTTTTCATGTTGGACTATGCCTCACCCTACAATTTTCCGCCCAGTGAAAAACAACGAGGTGTAGATGTTCACCCACATCGTGGCTTTGAAACTGTTACAATTGCCTATCAAGGAAAAGTTGCTCATCACGACAGTGCCGGCAACCATGGCGTCATTGGGGAAGGTGATGTGCAATGGATGACCGCTGCCTCCGGTGTACTACACAAAGAATATCATGAAAAGGATTTTTCCAAAAAAGGAGGGACGTTTCAGATGGTGCAATTATGGGTGAATCTACCCGCCCAATATAAAATGACTGCCCCCCAGTACCAGGAGATAAAAAAAGAAATGATGGGGCGATTGAGTTTTGAGGGAGGACTGCTTGAAGTAATTGCAGGAAACTATAAGGATATAAAAGGACCTGCTAGCACATTTAGCCCGCTCCATGTATTTAATCTTCATCTAGAATCTCAAGCTGAATTTATCCTGGAGTTGCCAGAAAATTTCAACACGGGATTGCTCGCTATTAAAGGATCAGTAACAATACAGGATCAATCAGTCCCATCCGATCATTTTGCCTTATTCCAAAATGCAGGTTCCACTATTTCAATTAAAGCTTCAACTAGCGCCACCCTTCTTATACTTTCTGGCCAACCTTTGGATGAACCAATCGTAGCCTATGGCCCCTTTTTAATGAATAGCTGGGAAGAAATAGAACAAGCAGTAGAGGACTTTAATAATGGAAAGTTCGGCGTATTAGACTAATTGGTACTTTAGACGCATAAAACATAAATATGCGTTACTGGTTGCTATTCTTGCTACTCCCCCTGTTGGGTAATTCACAACAATTATTGGTACCAGCTCCCGCTTATATAATACAACGGGAGGGGACTTTTAGTGTGCCTAGCAATTGGAATTATTTTTTGGCTAGCGAAAATGCTCAATTTGCCAATACCCTCCGACTATTTTCGCAGGAGTTACAATCAAAGCATGCAATTCAACTGACCGCAACAACAACCAAACAAGAAGGCACGATTGAAGTCAATTACAAAAAAGGAAAAAACAGCACTACCCCTTCTTATGAACTAGATATTAGCAAGGATGGATTTAAGATTACAGTGACCAGCGCAGAAGCCTTACATCATGCAACCAGAACAATTCTTCAATTAATCACAATTAACAATAGTAATCAACCAGAAATCCCATTCCTAAAAATTGAAGATTTTCCTCGTTTTCAATACCGAGGAATGCACTTGGATGTGGGTAGACATTTTTTCCCGGTAAGTTTCATCAAAAAATATATTGACTGGCTCTCCTTCCATAAACTCAATAAATTCCACTGGCACCTTACAGAAGATCAAGGCTGGAGAGTTGAAATAAAAAAATATCCAGCACTCACCACGGTGGGAGGATGGAGAAATGGAACAATTATTGGCCGATATCCGGGTAAGGGAAATGACAATATTCGATATGGCGGTTTTTATACTCAATCTGAAATCAAAGAGGTTGTAGCGTATGCACAAGAACGATTTGTTGAAGTAATTCCAGAAATCGAGATGCCGGGGCACAGTAGTGCTGCCATTGCTGCTTATCCTTTCTTGAGCTGTTTCCCCAACAAACCAACATTCATACCAGCAAACATGATTTCTCAGCAATCCCTGGAATCGCAAAAAAAAGGTAGCATTAAATTAGTGCAAGAAACATGGGGTGTATTTGATGATGTATTCTGCGCTGGAAAAGAGACAACTTTTGAATTTTTGCAAAATATCATTGATGAACTGATTCCATTATTTCCTTCCACCTATTTTCATATAGGAGGTGACGAGTGCCCAAAAACACATTGGAAAGAGTGTCCACTCTGCCAACAAAAAATAAAAGAGTTGGGCCTGAAAGATGAACACGAATTACAGAGCTATTTTATTCAGCGCATCGAGAAATATCTTAACAGCAAAGGCAAAACTTTAATTGGCTGGGATGAAATCTTAGAAGGTGGACTGGCTCCCAATGCGGTAGTCATGAGCTGGCGTGGTGAGGCGGGTGGAATTGAGGCTGCCAAACAAGGGCATGCTGTTATCATGACACCTGGAAACCCTGTTTATTTTGACCACACGCAAGCAATAGCCGAGGATTCTGTAACTATTGGCGGTTACAACCCAATCGAAAAGGTATATGCCTATAACCCTCTTCCAAAAGAAATTCCAGCTTCCAATGCACAGTTTGTCTTAGGTGCTCAAGCTAACGTATGGACAGAGTATATGAAAAACGAAGAGAAAATTGTATACATGATATTCCCTCGTATCGCTGCTTTGAGTGAATTGTTATGGACTCCCCAAGACAAAAAAAATTGGACAGCTTTTGAAAAGAATATCGGGCCATTAATACAGCGATACATACAGTGGGGGCTTAAACCCAGTATGGCATACTATGAAATAGCCAGCAAGCTCAGTCCAAGTCCAGATAAAGACGGAATTGAGCTTTCATTGAGTAGCAAATCACCGGAAGGAAAATTAGAATGGGTTTCTCCAAATAAGGGAACCTATGAAAGGCCTGTAAAGATTCAATCATCGGCTTTCTATCAAGCTCGATTTATTGATAAAAATAGAGAAGCAAAAAGCACCTATGCTCAGAAGTTTGAAGTAAACAAGGCAACAGCTAAGGATATTGTTCTAAAAAGCAACGCCTCGAAAAGTTATCCAGGTGATGGCAGCTTTACCCTCGTCAATGGAATCAGAAGCCAACCCGGCAATAACATACATTTTAGAAATTATCTAGGTTTTGACGGAGGAGACTTAGACGCTACCATTGATCTTGGTAAATCAACAACTGTTAAAACAGTAAAAATCTATTTTCTACATCAACCAAGTAGCTGGATTCATAAGCCCTCGGAAATGCAAATTTTTGTTTCTTCAAACGGAACCGATTTCAAATTAATTGGAAGCTCAGAGAAGCTAATCTTCGATGAAAAAGAAAGCAAATTAGGGTCTATACAGCTCATTATCAATTCAAAATCAAGGTTTATTAAAGTAATAGTTAAAAATAGCGGACCAATTAAGGCTGGATATCCTGGTGAGGGCAATAAAGCTTGGTTATTTGTTGACGAAATCCAAGTTGATTAATTATCAGCGCTTTATGTAATTAATTGGAAAAACAAATGCCTTCTTAGGACTTAATAAATTATTTTTGTAAGTAAACAGTCGCTATGTCAGAATACCCAACCAC
>CAINBK010000035.1:0-3270 GCA_903846615.1 uncultured Bacteroidota bacterium | reverse complement strand
TGTGCGCTTTGCAACAAGGCTATTCATCAGTCATTAGAGCAACTTGCTTTTGTTGAAAAAGTGGAAGCTGATATCAAATCCTCATCCTTTGGTCTGACCTTTCGGAATGACCATGTTGTCGATCCGGCTCAGCTGAAGGCAGCCGTAGAAGATGCAGGGTTTTTTGTTGGTGAGTTACAATTGACTGGGACTTGGAATCAGGATGAAGTTGAAAGAGGTGTTTCTTTTATCTGGGGCGGCCATTCTTATCAGTTCATTTCTTCAAAGACTCCTTCAGCCGCAAAATCATTTAATTGTATAGTGGCTGGAAAAGGGTATTTAACTGATAAGAGTTTTAAGAAATTAAAAAATGAATATGGTGCGTATTTCAAATTGGAGAATAATATCATTCAGTTGATACTCGTAAAATAAACTTACTTATGCGTTACAGTCTTTTAATGCTTTTGTGTATTTCATTCAACCTTTCTTTAGTAGCACAAGCATTTCGGCAAGAGCCTGCTTCTGATTTTAAACTTCCTACACAAAAGGGGGATAGTATCTCACTCAGCCAGTTCAGGGGAAAAGTAGTGTTACTAGACTTTTGGGCTTCCTGGTGTGGGCCTTGTCGGATTGCGAATAAGCATCTTGTAAAAATTTATCCAAACTATAAAAACAAGAATATTGTCTTTCTGAGTATTTCGCTGGATGAGAAACAAGCTGATTGGCTTAGTGCTGTGAAGAAAGATAAACTGAATTGGACTCAGCTGATTGATACAAAAGCTTGGAACTCTTCGGTGGCGGCTGCCTGGGATGTTAATTCTATACCTGCTACTTTTTTGATTGATCAGGAGGGTAATGTGGTAGCAAGAAATTTAATGGGGGCTGCATTAGAGTCGGGAATTGATAAATTATTGAAATTGTAAACATGTCACGTTGCCTATTATTTTTTTTTCACGGCCTTCTGAGTATTACTCCGCTTTTAAGCCAGGAACTATATGTGTTCAACGAACCCGCTTCTACCTTGCCAGCCCGCTCACTTAGTATTAAGTTAAAGAATCATCTGGTACAAAAAACTGCCTTGCTGAATCAGTTTTCATTTCGCAGTACTCCACAAGTGTTTGTTGGCCTGAATAAAAACTTAACGATTCGGTTGGGAGGTACTATTTCTTCAATGTATTCTACGCAGGCTAAAGTGGAATCTTTTCAGATGTATGCAAAATATCGATTCCTCTCAAAGGATGCCATTCATCGTCATTTTCGCATGGCTGGCTATCTTGAAGCCGCCCGCACCAACGCTCCTTTTCATTATGATGAAATTAATTTGGGAGGTGATCGCTCTGGATTGGAGGCTGGTTTGATTCTTACGCAGCTCTGGAATAAATTTGCACTTTCAGGGACGCTTAGTCAAACACAGGTTTTTCACTATTACCGATGGGATAAAGTCAGACATGGTGTATTACATCCTTTTACCTCTGCTCAATTTAATTTATCAGCTGGCTATTTGGTATTCCCCAAAACTTATACCAGTTACAAGCAGACTAATCTTAATTTCTATTTGGAGTTATTAACTCAAAAAGCATTAGACCGCTCGCTTTATTACGTAGACCTGGCACCCGCTGTTCAACTCATTTTTGCTAGCAAAACAAAGTTGAATGTTGGTTATCGCTTTCAATTAGACGGCGATATGAAGCGGATGATGCAGCGAAGCTGGCTGCTTAGTTTGGAGACCAGTTTTCTGGGAGCATTTAAAAGAAAGAATTAGCGATTCAACACCTTGATTCGAAAAGAAAATCCTACTGCCACGTAGTAGACGACTGATTCCTTATTTAGCCCTTTTCCTCCCGAAAAATCAATTTTGCAATTTTCATTGAAGTAATAGGCTATTCCTCCATCAATTCCATGCAATGGTTTTTCAAGGGATCGTATACTGCCAAAAATTTCTGCATAAGCATACCAGCGTTCGCCCAAATTGATTCCTGGGGCTAGCGTATATATCCAATCAGGTGAACCACCATTGCCGTCCCATTCTGCACCAAGATTATAACCCAGTGCAATACGGTCCGTAAAGGTGTGTTGTAGGGTGAATCGAAAGTTTGGGGAAAGGAAAGGAGTTTTAAATGTGGTTGATCCCAAAGCGGGGATGCCAGTATGAAAAATGAGGGAGGTCTGTGGAATTATGCCCTTTTCTTTCCAAAGCGCAATTTTCCCGCCAATTTGAGTGGGGACAAGTCCGCTGATTTTGGTTGGTCCTGACTTCAAGGTATTGGCTTCTGTGATTAACCTGAGTTCAAAACGAGAATTTAATCCCAGCTTCCATAGGGCGGTTGGATGAACCCAGGTAAATCCAGTCCCGTATTTCTCCTTGTTAAATCCGATCTCTGCTTGTAGGTAATCTTTTTTTGTAATCGATACGGATTCAGTTTGGTCCGGACGATCCGTATCCATTCTTCCCGTTTGCTGTGCATGTACTTGTTGAAGAAAAGCTGTAAGAAAAAAAAATACAATCAATTTTATGGTTGCTGTAGCTTCTCTGTATAAGGTCATATGCATCTCCAAATTTATGCAGTAACTTGTTGCAAAATCCTGTCAAATGAAATCCAGAAGAACTTTTATTAAAGCAGCAGGTCTTTTTAGCGCTTGGAGTGCTGTTACTCCTGCATTAGCTGAATCTTTTTTGACAACTCCACCACAAATGTCAGTCATGGGTCCGGAAGAAATTGGATTTACACAACTGCCTCTTTCTTATAATTACAATAGTTTAGAGCCAGTTATTGATGCGCTTACCATGGAAATTCATTATACAAAGCATGCGGCTGGTTACGCCAAGAATCTTGGTGATGCATGTATGGCTGAAAAGGTTGATATGACCCAGGTCAAATTAAGTGAACTTCTCGGCAGGATTTCAATGTTCTCGGTAAAGATGCGTAATAACGCGGGAGGGCATTATAATCACGAGTTCTTCTGGCGTTCATTGACTCCATTCAATAGCAGGAATCCTAATGCTCCAACTGGGGAAATGCTCGAAGCCATAAGAACTCATTTTGGTTCATTCGAGAATTTTCAGGCACAATTCAATGACGCTGCTAAAAATCGTTTTGGTAGCGGGTGGGCTTGGTTGATCAAAACTGCGGATGGAAAATTAAAAGTTGGCTCTACACCTAATCAGGATAATCCTTTGATGGATCTTAGTGAATTAAAAGGCATTCCGTTATTGGGATTGGATGTTTGGGAGCATGCTTACTATCTAAAGTATCAAAATAAAAGACCAGACTACATTGCTGCGTGCTGGTC
>CAINBK010000034.1:0-4143 GCA_903846615.1 uncultured Bacteroidota bacterium | reverse complement strand
GCTTCCATTTTAGGAGTACGTATCACAGATACCGCTGTTGCTGAAATTGGTAGAAGAAGCCGCGGTACACCCCGTATTGCCAATGGACTTCTGCGGCGGGTGCGGGATTTTGCGCAGGTATTGAATGATGGCGAAATTGATCTGGGAATTACACAACATGCGCTGCGTGCTTTGCACGTAGATGAACATGGTCTTGACGAAATGGATAATCGTATTCTTTCTACCATCATAGATAAATTCAAAGGAGGTCCGGTTGGGATCACCACCATAGCTACGGCAGTAGGAGAGGAGTCAGGCACCATCGAAGAAGTCTATGAGCCCTTTTTAATTCAAGAGGGATTTTTACAGCGCACGCCCCGAGGACGTGAGGTTACGCGAAAGGCTTATGAGCACTTAGGAAAAACGGGGCCTCAGGAAGCAGGAACGCTGTTTTAATTATTTAGTACGAACAGCGGCGTACTGTTTGCTTTGAATAAGTATGTCCTTCAAAAGCAAATAATCGCGTTTTAACAAAATATTCAGCCAACTTCCTTCGTTCACCCCTTGGCATTGCCTTTATTTGTAATTATTGGATTTTAAAAAACCTGTTTATGGAAAGTAAGAAACCAAAAATTCTGCTCTGCGAAGATGATAACAACCTCGGTGCTGTGCTTAAGAACTATCTGGAGCTGAATGATTTTGATGTAATCCTGGAGCGCGATGGCCGCTTAGGACTGGCTGCTTTTCAGCGGGAAAAGTTTGAACTCTGTTTGCTTGATGTGATGATGCCTAACATGGATGGCTTTGCGTTGGCGGAAGCAATTCGTGATGTGGATCCGGATGTGCCTTTATTTTTCCTGAGTGCTAAAACTATGAAGGAGGATTTAATTCAAGGGTATAAACTGGGTGCCGACGATTATATCACTAAGCCTTTTGATAGTGAGGTATTGTTGCTCAAGATCAAAGCAATATTGAAACGAAACGAAGAGCAGCAGCGTGAAACAGAACAACGTGAATTTGATCTGGCCAGCTATCATTTTAATCCCCGCTTACGTGAGTTAGCGGTGGGTGATCGTAAACAAACCCTTTCTCCCAAAGAGAATGATTTATTGAAATTATTATCTGAGCATCTGAATGATATATTACCCCGCGAAAAAGCGCTCAAGAAAATTTGGGGTAGTGATACCTATTTCAATGGTCGCAGTATGGATGTGTATATTGCTAAATTGAGAAAGTATCTAAAAGAGGATAGCCGTATTGAAATTGTAAATATCCACGGCGAAGGATTTCGGCTTATTGTAAAGGAGTAGGTGTTCAGCGTAGTGTGATTATTCCATTTTTGTCTATCTGAACTATCTCTGCTGCTTGTAGATCCTCAAGCACTTCCAACACCTGTGTATCTTTTTTATTTTTCAACAAATCGGATAACGAACTGTAGCGTATAGGCCCTTTTTGTAATATGCCTAATAGCTGGGTTTTGATTTCTTCAAAGCCTGCAGCAGTCAGCGGCTTTTTTTTCGATTGGAGACAATTGTCACAATTGCCGCATGGTTCTGTTGAAGTATCTCCAAAATAGTTTGCAATTAGTTGGCTACGACAGGTATTCAGCTCCTCTACATAATGAAGCATGGTATGTAGTCTTTCTTCATATTGTTTTTTTCTGGTGCGCATATTGGCTTGATTTATCACTAGCTCTTCTGCGCGAATCCTTGGTACGGGGAAAAATAATTGAGGTTCCTCTTTTTGTGGATGGTAGGCAATAATGCTTAGTTCTTCTAAAGCTTGTAGTTGTGCTTTTATTTCCTCTAGTGGGGTTTTTACTAAAAAGGCTAATTGTTTCTCTGATATACTCACGGGTTGATCATAAATACCGCTATAGGTTCGTAATAACGCTTTGCTTAGTACATCCAGGTCGGGATGTTCCTGCTCCAATGACTCAATGATCATACGTGGCGCAATAAATTGAATACGGGGAGGAAGAAAAACAGCCTCGTTATAATCAAGCCATCCTTCTTGTTCAAGTATTTTTAATGCATGTAATACTAAGGGTGCTGGTAATTTAAACCGATGAATAAATGCGGTCCAGTCAAAGTCAAAGTATTGGCCTTCGCCACTTCCAACGGGTAATTGTAAATAGTTGGCAATGGACTGGTATACCTCCCGAATCGATGCGAGTGAGGGAAATCGCTCTGTGATGGATTCAAGTAATTCCTCCTTGTCTCTGGATGTAAAAAGTAATACGGCATATGATTTATTGCCATCACGCCCCGCACGTCCGGCTTCCTGGTAATAGTTTTCCAGACAGTCGGGTATGCCCACATGAATGACTGTTCTTACATCTGGCTTGTCGATGCCCATTCCAAATGCATTGGTACAAACCATCACGGGAGATTGATCATTTTTCCAAGCCGCTTGTCTTTCTTGGCGTGTTGAGGCTTCTAAGCCTGCATGATAAAAGCTGGCTTCAATGCCTTGCGCTTGTAACAAACTGGCAATTTCCTGTGTTCGTTTACGTGTTCTACAGTAGATGATACTACTTCCTTTCACTTGATTAAGAATGGTACAAATTTTAGGAATCGCTATTTCTACATCAAACACACTATACGAAAGATTAGGTCTTGCAAAGGATTGTTTTACCCATTCAGGATTTTGAAGTTGAAGCTTGTTGACTATATCCTCTTGTACAAGTGGAGTAGCGGATGCTGTTAGCGCTAGGATGGGGACATCAGGAAGCTCTTCTCTAAGTTGTGCAATTCGTAAATAAGGAGGTCTGAAATCATAGCCCCATTGCGAAATACAATGCGCCTCATCTACTGCAATCAACTGAATATTTAATCCGGGTAAATATTCTTGAAATAAATCTGATTCAAGTCGCTCTGGTGAAACGTATAAAAATTTACAGTTGCTGGTACTGGCTACCTGTAAGGTGTTGATGACCTCTTTACGACTCATGCCGCTATACAATGCATAGGCGGTTATTTGTTTGCTTCGTAAATTTTCTACCTGATCTCTCATCAGTGCTATCAGGGGCGAGACCACTAAACAAATACCGGATAATTGCAGGGCGGGCACCTGATAGCAAATCGATTTACCTCCACCTGTGGGCAGTATGGCAAGTGCATCCTTACCTTTTAGAATAGCTTCAATGATTGCAAGTTGTCCAGGTCTGAACTCCTGATAACCCCAATATTTTTTTAAAATAGCATGCGGTTGACTCATTCCACCCGCTTTACAAACAAACGGACTGAATTAATCGCAAGTACCACATCGCTGAGTCCCATTACTAGTGCACCAATAGTGGGCGTAAGATAGCCCAATGCTGCAACAGGAATTGCAATCACATTATAGGCAAATGCCCAGAATAGATTTTGTTTGATGGTAATGTATGTGTGACGACCTAAGCCTAATGCAGTAGGTAATTTTTTTAATCCATGGTTCATCAGTACCACCTGTGCTGTTTGAACGGCAAGCTGCGAGGCTTCGTTCATGGAGATGCCAATGGTGGCTTTAGCCAGGGCAGGTGCATCATTGATTCCATCTCCTACCATCGCGGTGGGGTTTTCTTGATTGAGTGCTTCCAGTATGGTTAACTTATCAGCAGGACTTTTTTCAGCATAGATTACGCCAATGCCTAATTGTTGTCCCAGTTTCTCGCAACGGTCCAGGTTATCGCCACTCAGTAAAATGGTTCTGATTTTTTTTCGATGCAAGTAATTGATTACAGATTGCGCTTCTGGACGTAATTGATCAGCTACATTTATCCAACCTAGCAGTGAATTATTTTTGTTGATATAAAGATTATGACTGAGATCCTTGCTGAGGCTCTCTACGGTTTTCCAGGAACCGATGCTATAGGTATTACCTTCATGATCGGTTGCCAACATTCCTATTCCTTTGATCTCTTCAATTTTTTTAAATCGTATTTCGTCCTTTGTTTTCCAGCTCTTGCTGATACATTGCGCAATAGGATGGTTGGAATATTTTTCCAGGGAATAGGCTATCAACTTGAATTGTTCTTGGCTGGTTGTTGGATCAGTTATTTGAAAATTTCCGATTTCAAATTGTCCGGTGGTTAATGTACCTGTCTTATCAAATACAACTTGTCCGATCTGTTGAAACAACTCTAAGCTTTTTGCATTCCTAAAAAGAATTCCACTGCGCGCT
>CAINBK010000033.1:0-6454 GCA_903846615.1 uncultured Bacteroidota bacterium | reverse complement strand
TGCCGCCTCTAATGATATTTTGATTCCAGTATTCAAGGAGAAACTAAATCTGGAGCAATGGCAGTCACAGATGGTATCTTTTGCCTTTTATGTTGCCTATACCGTTGGATCACTCATCTATTTTATGGTATCTAGATTTATGGGGGGCGATTTGTTAAATAAAATAGGCTACAAAAATGGAATTGCCCTTGGACTAGTCATATCCGCGCTAGGATCACTTCTATTCTATCCGGCTGCCCAACAATCCTCTTTTAATTTGATGATTACTGGACTTTTTATTGTAGGGCTTGGCTTTTCACTTCAGCAAACGGCAGCAAATCCCTTAGCTATAGTAATGGGAGATCCTCAAAGAGGAAGTCAACGACTCAGCATGGCTGGCGGTATAAACAACTTGGGAACTACTATTGGCCCGGTACTTGTTAGCTTGGCTATTTTTGGTTCAGTGGTAGCCAGCACCGGCGTTGCCAGTATTGAAAGCGTTAAAACACCTTATTTAATATTGGGTGCAGCCTTCTTAATTGCTGCTATCATATTTAAATTCTCTTCCGTTCCGAACCATGTGGAGCCATCAGCGCTCGCAAATGATAATAATGCTAACGCAACCAGTCGCGTTAGTGTATGGAAGTATCCACAATTAGTAATGGGAATGGTGGCTATCTTTTTATATGTTGGTGTGGAAGTTAGTACAGCATCGAACCTCCCCGAATTCATGAGGATCTACACACAAACTGAGACAAAAGATATCGCACCGTACGTATCACTTTATTGGGCAAGTTTGATGATTGGCCGTTGGACTGGTTCAGTCGGTGCGTTAGATATTAGTGGAGGTGTCAAACAAATATTACGTTTTATCATGCCCTATGTTGCATTTGGCGTGTTTTTATTGATCAATAGTTTGGCGGATCATGATGTTACCCCTTTTTACATTTACGGCATAGTAATAGTTGCAATGATCATTGGGGATATTCTGAGTAAAGGCAACCCAGCAAGGCAGTTATTGATCTTTTCTACAATGGGTGCCCTTGCAACCATTGTAGGCATGTTGTCTAGTGGGATGGTTAGTGTTTACGCATTTATTAGTGTTGGCCTTTTCTGCTCTACTCTTTGGCCCTGCATATTTACATTAGCCATCGCAGGGCTAGGCAAACACACCAACGAGGGATCAGGATTGTTGATTATGATGATCATGGGAGGTGGCTTTATTAGTCTCTTACAAGGATTTTTGGCTGGCGATGCATACTTGGGTATACAATGGTCCTACCTTGTTGGAGTTGCATGCTTTGCTTATCTGGCTTATTATGCCATTAGCGTAGCTGGAATTCTAAAAAAACAAGGAATTGATTATGATAACAAAGGCAATAGCAATACAGGAGGTCACTAACTTATAAGAATAGATAAACGTTTTGGTATGTCTAATTATGCAATTGGTGTAGACATAGGGGGCACCAACACAAAATTTGGAATTGTTGATAGAGAAGGTAAGATTCTTGAACAAGGAAGAATGCTTACCAATGCTCATGAAACAGTTCAGGGTTTCATTGGTGATCTTTATGAATATCTACTACCTATGATCGAAAAAATAGGAGGGATCAGTCAGTTTGCCGGCATAGGGATTGGAGCACCAAACGGTAATTACTACACAGGCAATATTGAACACGCTGCTAATTTAAAATGGAAAGGCATTGTTCCGCTTGCTTCCATGCTTCAAGAAAAGTTTGGAATGCGTGTGAAATTGACAAATGACGCCAATGCTGCAGCAGCAGGAGAACAGCAATATGGCTGCGCAAAAGGAATGAAAGATTTTATAACTATCACGCTAGGAACTGGTGTTGGTAGCGGAATTTTTGTAAATGGAAAAATCGTGCTGGGTCATGATGGTTTTGCCGGTGAACTTGGTCATACAATTATAAGGCCAGGCGGACGGCTTCACAAAGGGACTGGCATTCGTGGACCCCTGGAGGCCTATGCCTCTGCAACAGGTGTTCGAGAAACAGCCTTGGAAATGCTGGAGCAACAACCAACATTACCTAGTATGCTTCGAGATATCGAACCAGCTGATCTCACGAGTGAAAAAGTCTATGAATGTGCTATTGCAGGCGATAAAATTGCGCTAGAAATATTTCAATTTACCGGACAAATACTTGGAGAAGCGCTTGCAAATTTTGTTATGTTCTCTTCTCCCGAGGCAATAGTATTATTTGGTGGCCTTACCAAAGCGGGCGATTTAATTTTAAATCCAACACGAGAAGCCATGGAAGCCAATCTCGTTCAAGTATTTAAAAATAAAGTGAAACTAGTTTTTAGCAATCTGAAAGAGGCTGACGCTGCTATTCTGGGTGCTAGCGCATTAGTTTGGGAGGAAGATTAACTCTTTCTTTTAATCATAAATACCCCTGGTACTGCCCTTTCACCCTCTTTATCGGATGGAGTTATGGTGGATTTGCCGTTTATAAGTAAACTACTGCTTCCTCCCCCATCCAGGTTTAATCCCTCAATACAACCCCAATCTATCAACAATTGAGCAGTTTGCTTTAAAGTCAATCCCTCTGCTTTGCCCGGATGTCTGCCCTCTGCAACTAAAACTAACAACCAACCATCCTTGGTATAACCCATAGCAGTTCTAGGATGACGGTCATCGATTGCACGTCCGGCAAATTTCATTTCTTGCTCATTAGCAATAGCCACAACCCCATTTTGCACGAGTACCGGGCCACCGCCTATTGCGGTATTCATCTTCCAGGTTTTTACTTCATTAGCAGCAATCATGCTGAGAAATGCATTTTTTGAAAGAATTGATTGACTATCCTTGATTGGACTTACGGGCTTTTGTATTGCTAAAGGGTATGTTGATACTGAATCGGTATAAATCCAGGCCACATCAGCCTTTCGCCTACTATTAATCCCTAATGCGCTACCTAATGGGTGCTTCCAGGTTAATGTATCCCTTCCTTTACCAGGGATGGAGTGAACCTGATAAGCAAGTTGTTCCCCATCACGGATTACTATATTAAGATTTTGATGCGTAGTAAAAGAAAAAAAACTAGTGTTGACCACTAACAAGGGTGAGGCATTTTTTTCAAAAAATTGCCGAGGCGTTAACCTCCTATTTCTACTGGTATCGGCCGTGAATAACAATGCAGGATCTGACAACTTAGCACGCATCAAATAAACAATAGATGGTTTCGCATCTACTGGGGAAGTTGATTTCCAGACCTCCATTGAAGTGGGAAGAGGTGCATACAAACTATCTACCCGGGTCCAGCTTTGCTGAGCAAGCAAACAACTTGCATGGAAAATAAATATTAAAAGGTTTAAAGCTTTTCGCATGCAATTACGTTATTTGAGCAGACTCCCATTGCTGTCTACCTAATCCAGCAATCACATGTTTTTCGCTGTGATATGAAGAACGAACCAGGGGCCCACTTTCAACATAATCTAACCCAAGCTGATACCCAATATCTCTATAGGAAGCAAATTCGTCAGGATGTACAAACCGGACTACTGGTAAATGTTTTTTTGTCGGTTGTAAGTATTGCCCGATTGTAACAACGTCACATCCATTATCCTTTAGATCCTGCAAAGTCTGAACAACCTCCTCCTTCGCTTCGCCCAACCCCAACATAATACCACTTTTAGTACGCATTCCCCCTTCTTTCAACGTACGGATTACCTCCATACTGCGCCAATATTTTGCCTGTACTCTCACCTGACGTGTTAATCGCTCTACGGTTTCTATATTATGACTTACTACCTCAGGTGCTGCTTCAACAATTCGATCTATATCTGCTTTTTTCCCCTTAAAATCAGGGATAAGGGTTTCTAAAGTGGTAGAAGGCGATAAAGCTTTTACAGCCTTAATAGTGTTCTGCCAAATAATAGAACCGCCATCTGGTAATTCATCTCGATCAACTGAGGTAATTACAGCATGTTTGACCTTCATCAATAAAATGGCTTCAGCCACGCGCTGCGGTTCATCCCAATCCACTGCTTCCGGCCTACCCGTTGCTACGGAGCAAAACCCACAACTTCTTGTGCATACATTTCCTAGAATCATGAAGGTAGCTGTACCCGCTCCCCAACATTCGCCCATGTTTGGGCAATTACCACTTTCACAAATGGTATGCAATTTGTGTTGATCCACCAATTGCCTAACATGTTTGTAATTTTCTCCAATTGGTAATTTTACCCTAAGCCAGTCTGGCTTTTTACGCTGCGTAGGATTTACGGAAATAGACTCAGGCACTTGCGACATGATGCAAAGGTAGTACTTCGCTACTTTCTTCTTCCAAAGAGAAGTGCAATGGACGCTTGGATAAAAAGAGGTTTCTCCTTTTGCAAAGCCATAATGGGTATTCCCCCTGGATAATATTCAATACTTAAACCGACTTCAAGTGCACTTACTACTTCGTTGAATCTTCCGTAGTCATATCGAAGAGAAGTTTTAGCAAAAGCACCAGGCTTTACACGCAACTCGTTCCATCCACGCCAAAAACCACCCGCTCCCAAGATCGAGGGGCCAAGGAATAAAATTGAATCCTCAGGGGTGTACTTGATGTATTTAATATCCGTACCCGTTGGATTCTCTACCTGAACAAAGTAAGGCTTCAAAAAACCCATGGATAAACCTCCGTTATAATTCCAGGATACTGAAACTCCATTTTTGTTTCCTTTTTGCCCAATTAAACGCTGCTGGCCAACACCAAGCGTTAACTGATAGAAATTATTCACTTTCCCGTAGATGTAGGGATTGCTGATAAACAAAAAGGGATTGGAGAGATTCTGAAAACGATTCTCCTTAGGATGTTTTATTTCAGTCAATTCAATGCGATAAATAGTTGACTTAAGGGGTGTTTTCATTTTACCAAGCTCATACAAAAGTCCGTAACCATTCGAACGAGCTTGAAACCCAAAAATGCTTTGCTTAGTATAAACCAAGGTACCTTCCTCAGCCTGACGAATGAGTGCATTAATTTTTCTTCGCTTTTCTGCTTTGCGGTCCTCCCGGCCATCTTGAGAACCTACCGTAAGTTGGGCCTGCAACTGAGCGACCACCAAAAAACTTAATAAAAGAAGAAAAGATTTTAGCACAATCTTTATTTTAAATATCAAACGTAAATTTATGAAAATTATTGATAATGACTTCTACTGTTGAATACCAGGGTCAATTACGTACACGGTGCGTTCACATACAAAGCGAATCATTCATATTCACAGATGCCCCCGTAGATAATCATGGCCAGGGCGAACAATTTTCCCCTACTGATCTAATGGCAACAAGTCTAGCTTCATGCATGCTTACCGTCATGGGTATAAAAGCAAAGCAAATGAATATACCATTAGAAGGAATGAAAATGAATGTTAATAAAATAATGGAGGCCAATCCCCGCAGAGTGAGCGCCATCTCGCTTACTGTACTAATCCCCGTTCACCTCCACACCATTGAGGCCCGAGACAAAGAGGTATTACGAAAAACGGCTGAAAGCTGTCCAGTTGCAAAGAGCATACATCCCGATATCAAGGTTGAAATCAATTGGAACGAATGGGCTGACTAAATTGCTGCAAGTGTTGAAT
Organism: uncultured Bacteroidota bacterium; assembly: GCA_903846615.1. Taxonomy (GTDB): domain Bacteria; phylum Bacteroidota; class Bacteroidia; order Chitinophagales; family Chitinophagaceae; genus JJ008. Next base: position 883 of record CAINBK010000033.1, on the reverse strand, counting down.
AACAAGGCTTACAGGCAACCCCATCACGTTGTAGAAGTCGCCATCAATCGATTGGATACCTACTACACCAATCCATTCCTGTATCGCATATCCACCCGCTTTATCATAGGGTTTGTAATGATCTACGTAATGCTCAATTTGCGATAGCGTAAGGGGATGAAATGTGACAGAAGTTGTTTGGGAAAAACTAATTTCCCGATCCCCTTGCAACATAACAACTCCGGTTATTACTTGGTGCGTAACTCCTGACAAAGAGAGCAACATACTGACTGCTTCTTCCCGGTGTATCGGTTTCCCGATTATATGGTCATTCAATATCACAACAGTATCTGCAGCAAGAATTATTGAATCACCAGCACAACGAGGCTGTACAGCTAGGGCTTTTTTACGGGCAATAAAAACGGGAACATCTTCCTTAGAAATTGAGGGCGGAAAATCCTCCTCGACATCGCTGACAATGACAGTAAAAGGTATAGAGGCCCACTCTAATAACTGCTTACGACGTGGGGACTGGGAGGCTAAAATAAGTGGCGTCATAATTTAAAAATAGAAGAAAATCATAGATATAATCCCGGCTAATAATATCCACCTCATGTATTTACTTAAAAGTCCAAAATCTTTTTCATGATTAGCCATGGCAGTTTTTCTAATTAAAATAAAAAGAGGTAAAACCAACATAACAGTTGCATACAAAAAGGCGATTCGCATTTTGAACTGTAACAGATAAATCATAACCACCAGTAGTAAGATCAACAGTAAAACTAGCCAAAGCAAAATTACAAAGCGAGCAATAGGAATACCCCAGACTATAGGTAAGGTTTTACAACCATGTCGGCGATCTCCCTCTCGATCCTCTACATCCTTCATCAATTCTCTTGCCATG
>CAINBK010000032.1:0-6609 GCA_903846615.1 uncultured Bacteroidota bacterium | reverse complement strand
GCAACGTGCCAATTAATTGTACTACAGACTCACCGTCATCCTCAAAATTTCCGAATAATTCTCCAATGTGTGAAATGAAAGACGGATTGGAAAGTAGTAATTCATTCAAAATGAATTCCATGATCTTACGCTCTTCTTTCTTGTCTCTTTTATTGTTGGAGATATATGTCGTATAAGAAGTGGTTTCTAGTAACTGTAGGTGTATCCTTCTGATCAAATCTGGCTCAGTCTTGGTCTCTGGTTTTAAGCGGTTCACTTGTTTTTTAAAATCTTCTTTTTCAAGAATTTGCCAGAGCAATTCATTGCCAGCCAATTTTGTATTAATATTTAAATCAGCCTCGGTTGGCAAGTGCTTCGAGGCTTTCTTATGTGCGTATGTTTCTGTGTAGCGGAGTACCTGGGTTAGGAACCAGGTCAGATAAATAAAAAGGTCGCGGGTTTGCTCTAACTGTTGATCCAGCTGTGTTTGCAGGCGCGTGGGGGTAGGCGTTTCCTCAACCGTTGAGAGGGTGTAAAGAACCTGCATTACCTTAACCCGTATATTTCTTCTGCTGATCATGTTTCAAGGAGCTGTTGCGTGCGCAAATATAGCGCATAATCCCTTGCCTTACAAGGTTTATCAATTACTGAAAAAATGGCAGAATCAATATTTAAAAAGTTAGTAATGAGCATTTTTGTCGTTTTGGTGCTGCCAAAATCTGCAGTAAAAACAGCAAAAAAAATAGTGGCATACAATTTACGGTAACTTCGCCGCCCACCTTTGGGTGGGCATTGAACCTTTAAAAACAAAATCAAATCAAGCTATGGCCAAGAAAGTAAACGTAACTCCGCTTCACGATCGAGTGATTGTGAAAGCTGCTGCTGCCGAAGAGAAGACTGCAGGTGGTATCATCATCCCTGACACTGCAAAGGAAAAGCCACAACGTGGAACAGTGATTGCTGCAGGTCCTGGGAAAAAAGATGAACCTGTAACGGTCAAAGCTGGAGACACTGTACTCTATGGCAAATACGCAGGTACAGAAATCCAGATCGAAGGGGAAGATTACCTTATTATGCGTGAATCAGATATACTGGCAATTGTGTAATTGCCTAAACAACAACAAATCAAATTCAAACTAAAAGTATATGGCAAAGCAGATCTTTTTTGATATTGAAGCTAGAAACAAGATGAAGCGAGGCGTTGATACACTCGCCAATGCAGTAAAAGTTACATTAGGCCCTAAAGGACGCAACGTAGTAATTGAAAAGAAGTTTGGTGCTCCGCAGGTTACAAAGGATGGTGTAACAGTTGCAAAAGAAATTGAATTGGAAGATCCCATCGAGAACATGGGTGCACAAATGGTAAAGGAAGTAGCTTCTAAAACTGCTGACATCGCTGGAGATGGCACTACCACAGCTACTGTATTAGCGCAAGCTATCATCGGAGAGGGACTCAAAATGGTTGCAGCTGGTGCTAACCCTATGGATCTGAAAAGAGGAATTGATAAGGCAGTTAGTATTGTAGTTGAAAGTCTGAGGGATCAGAGTCAGACTGTTGGAAGTGATGCTAAGAAAATCCAACAGGTTGCTACCATTTCTGCTAATAATGATGAGACTGTCGGTAAGTTGATTGCCGAGGCTTTTGCAAAAGTGGGTAAAGAAGGGGTGATCACTGTAGAAGAAGCAAAGGGTACTGATACCACTGTGGATGTTGTAGAAGGTATGCAATTTGATCGCGGATATATTTCTCCTTATTTCGTTACTAACAGCGAAAAAATGGAGGCGGAATTGCAAAATCCTTACATCTTAATCTACGACAAGAAAATCAGCAGTATGAAGGACATCCTTCATATTCTTGAAAAGGTGGCACAGGGCGGTCGTCCATTATTGATCCTTGCTGAAGACTTGGAAGGTGAAGCGCTAGCAACATTGGTTGTAAATAAATTACGCGGTACGCTTAAAGTGGCGGCTGTTAAAGCTCCTGGTTTTGGCGATCGTCGTAAGGAGATGTTGCAAGACATAGCTATTCTAACCAAAGGAATCGTGGTAAGTGAAGAGCAAGGATTCAAATTAGAAAACGCAGATATTAGTTACCTGGGTCAAGCTGCTTCTGTTACAATTAACAAAGACAACACTACTATCGTAGGAGGAAAAGGTAAGAAAGAAGATATCACTGCACGTGTTAATCAAATTAAAGCCCAAATCGAAACTACTACATCCGACTATGACAAGGAGAAATTACAAGAGCGCTTGGCTAAATTGAGTGGTGGTGTAGCTGTGTTATATGTTGGCGCAGCCACTGAGGTTGAGATGAAGGAAAAGAAAGACCGTGTGGATGATGCCTTACATGCTACAAGGGCAGCCGTGGAAGAAGGAATAGTTCCTGGAGGTGGAGTTGCTTTTATCCGTGCCATCGAGAAACTCGAAGCCAAGGTGAAAGGTCAAATAGAAGACGAGCAAACAGGTATGGCTATAGTACGTCGTGCTCTGGAAGAACCAGTTCGTATTCTTACAGCCAATGCGGGAATTGACGGTTCAATTGTTGTTCAAAAAATTAAGGACGGAAAAGGGGATTTTGGTTTCAATGCACGTACGGAAACATATGAGAATATGTTCAAGGCCGGTGTAATTGATCCTACAAAAGTTAGCCGTGTGGCTTTGGAGAATGCTGCTTCAATTGCTGCGATGCTCCTTACTACTGAATGCGTGGTAGCGGACAAGCCTAAAAAAGAAGAGCCACATGCTCATCCCGCTCCTGACATGGGGGGTATGGGAGGCTACTAAACCTGCCGTAAAGCTTCAAAATCAATCCGGAGTCCCGTTTCTAACCGAAGCGGGACTTTTTTTTGTCAATTCCCGTACAAACGGACTGTTAAAATCCTTACTTTTAAGGCATAGGAGGGGTCTGGTACCCTTGCCTGATAATCAATTATTAAAACAAACCACTTCACATGCGCAATTTTTACTCGAATTTGCTCATCCTTTTATTCGCTGGTTTATTCAGCCTTCCTGCTTTTTCTCAGGAACAATACTGGACTTCACGTCCTAGTAAAGAAGGAATTGTAACGCACAAAGCTGTTGCAAGACAATCTTTCCCCAAGGAATTCAAATTATTTGATTTGAATGTAGCACCGTTGCGTCAGCAACTGCTTTCAATTGTGGGAGAAAATCCTCAAAGAAGAACTGTTGTAATTACAGTCCCAAATGCTGCTGGTAAACTAGAGCAGTTTGAGGTTGTAGAAGCCTCCAACTTTGAGCCATCCCTTCAGCGACAATTCCCTACTATTCGTGCTTACTCCGGTAAGGGAATAGAAGATCCTTCTGCTTTATTAAAAATCAGTTACTCTCCTGAGGGAATACAAACTACCGTTTTCCGTTCGGATGCATCTAATGAATATGTTGAGAAGTATTCTCAGGGCGGGAACACTTATGTTGTATTCCAAACTACCCGTAGCAAAGGTGAATTGCCTTGGCTGTGTTCAACACCTGATCAGCAATTGGCTTTAGGGGTAAACCGTCAAGTTTATTTACAACGAATTGAGTCAAACACGGGGGAACTGAAAACCATGCGTTTGGCACAATCTGTTACGGCAGAATATTCAAATTATTTTGGAGCAACAAGTGCTTCTCAAGTAAACCTTGTGTTGGCTGCAGTTAATGCAACCATGACACGTACAAATGGTTGCTATGAGAAAGATCTAGCACTTCATTTAAACTTAGTATCTAACACTACAAGTGTTTTTTATTACGATCCTGCTACAGACCCTTATTCTCCTCCTGCGCAAATGGGGAATTGGAATAATCAATTACAAACAACACTGACTGCCGTTATCGGTGAATCCAACTACGACATTGGCCACCTTTTTGGTGCATCTGGTGGTGGTGGAAATGCCGGTTGTATTGGTTGCGTTTGTGTTGATGGTTCAAAAGGTCGTGGTATTACTTCTCCTGCAGATGCTATTCCTCAGGGAGATAACTTTGATATCGACTATGTGGCGCATGAGATCGGACACCAATTGGGCGCCAATCACACGTTCTCTATGAGTATCGAAGCGGGTGGTGTAAATAACAAAGAAGTGGGTTCTGGTATTACTATTATGGGTTATGCCGGTATTACCTCACAAGACGTAGCTCCTCACTCAATAGATATTTTCCATGCCAATTCAATTCAGCAGGTTCAGGTTAATTTGGGCACTAAAACATGTCCTATAACTACCTCACTGGCTGGTACTAATGCTACCCCAGTAATTGCTGCTTTAACGCCTTATACTATTCCATTTTCAACCCCATTTGAATTGACAGGATCTGCAACCGATGCTAATACAGGTGATGTTCTTACTTATTGCTGGGAGCAGGATGACGCTGCAAATTCCTCTGTTACTGGAATTAATAGTGTGGCCAGTCCAACAAAGTTGGTTGGACCAAACTGGTTGACTTTCCCTGCTACTACTAGTCCAACCCGTATTTTCCCTCGCTTATCAACAGTTCTTGCTGGTTTATCTGTAACTGGGCCTTTACCTGGTGGCGATGCTATTGCCAATACGGAAGCATTGAGCAGCGTAGCAAGGGTTTTAAATTTCAGATTGACTGTTCGTGATAATGCTCCCTACAGCTCAACAGCACCGATCCGTGTAGGTCAAACTGCTTATTCAGATGTAGCTATTACAGTTTCGGCTGCCGTGGGTCCATTCTTGATTACATCTCAAAATACTGCTGCTACTCTTACAGCAGGGACTACCGAAACTATCACTTGGTCTGTAAATGGTACTACAGGTGCCCCTACGAATACAGCTAACGTTGATATCTATATTTCTACCAATGGGGGAACATCTTTCACACTCTTAGTTCCTAATACACCAAATGATGGAACGGAGAGCTTTACGGTTCCCAACACACCTTCTAGCACTGTTCGTTTCAAAGTAAAAGCAACGAATAACGTATACTTTGATATCAATAATGCTAATCTGACTATCATTCCTCCTCCATTTGGATTTACATTTAATCCTACGGTTCCTGCAACCGCCGCTTGTCCTGCACCTGCAACAATGTCTATTACGTTGGGTACAGCCTCTAATGGAGGTTTTACAGGTAACGTCACATTAAGTGCATCAGGAAATCCTGCAGGAACTACAGTTAGTTTCTCTCCGGCTACCGTTGCAGTAGGAAGTAGTACAACGGTTACATTAAGCGGAGCCAACACGCTAAATGCAGGTACCTATAACATTGTTGTTACGGGTGTAAGCACTGGCGCTTCAAACCAAACTGCAAACTTGTCCTTTACAGTCAACGCTGGAAGCGGACCTGCTATTACTACCCAACCTGCTAACCAAACAGCTTGTGTAGGAGGCAATGCAACCTTTACTATTGCCTCCACTGGAACTTACCAATGGCAAGTAAATACTGGTTCTGGATTTTCAAACATCGCGGGTGCAACAGCGGCAACATACACTGCTACTGGTGTGACTACTTCAATGACTGGAAATACTTACCGTTGTATCGTTAGTGGTCAATGCGGTTCAACCACTTCTTCTACTGTATCGCTTACCGTTAATACGTTACCTGCCGTAGTTACCAATCCTTCGAATGTTGCACAGTGTACTGGAACTTCTGTTTCTTTCTCTGTAGGAGCAACAGGAACAGCATTGACTTACCAGTGGCAGGTTAGTACAGATGGCGGTTCTACTTACTCTGCTATTAGTGGAGAAACTGCAGCTACATATACCATTGCTTCCACTGTACTTTCTCAAAACAATAATCGTTATCGTTGCGTGGTATCGGGAGCTTGTAGCCCAGCAGCTACTTCCACTGCTGCGACACTTACATTGAGTGCTGCGCCAACTATTACAGCGCAACCAGCTTCAACTGCTGTGATCTGTGAAGGCGCCTCCACAAGTTTTGTGGTTGCTGCAACTACACCTGTAGGAACCTTGACTTACCAATGGCAAGCAAGTGCAAATGGTGGTGCTACCTGGGCTTCTGTAAATGGTGCAACAACTGGCACATTTAACCAGTCAAACGTTCCTGCTACTCAAAATGGATACTTATTCCGTTGTGCGGTCACAACTAGTTGCGGAACTATTTATTCAACTAATGTGGCGCTTACGGTTAATACATTCCCTGTAATTTCATTTAACGCTGTTAATGAGCTTTGTTTGTCTGACAGACCAGTTGCCTTAACTGCAACTCCTGCCGGAGGAGCCTTTAGTGGAACAGGTGTTTCAGGATCTGCATTCAATCCACGTACTGCTGGTTTGGGTGTAAAAACTGTTACTTACACAGCTTCAAATGCTGGTTGTCAGTCAACCTTGTCTCGTTCAATAATTGTAGATCAATGCGCAGAGCGTCAAATTCCTCTGTCAAATCCTTCTTCATTGACGCTTTATCCAAATCCAAATACGGGCAAGTTTGGAATCCGAATCAATACGGACCTATACACACGTTTCTCTGTTAAGATTTTCAATAATCTTGGACAACTGGTTCGTACACAAGAGATTTCAAATGTATTCTTTGGACAAGTTGTGAACATGGATATGTCTTCACTTCCAGCTGGAACCTTCCATTTATTGTTTGTAAATGATGAGGTTACTCCAGTTGAGAGCAGAACTATAAGCATGGTTATCTACAAGTAAG
>CAINBK010000031.1:0-2948 GCA_903846615.1 uncultured Bacteroidota bacterium | reverse complement strand
TTGCCTGCTTCTCCCTAAATTCAATCAGAACACATTAAACCGAACTGCAGAAATTTTTAGTATGGAAAAACTGATTTATTTGGTGCCATTATCGGGTATAATCGGACTGATTTACACCCTTATTAAATTTAACTGGGTGTCTAAGCAAGATGCCGGTACAGATCGTATGAAAGAAATCAGCAATTACATTGCTGAGGGTGCAATGGCCTTTTTGAAGGCAGAGTGGAAAATACTTGGCTATTTTGTGGTCATTGTAGCCATGCTTCTTGCCCTGATGGCCAGCACAAATCCACATTCTCATTGGTCAATTTCAATTGCCTTTATCGTAGGGGCCGTTTTTAGTGCAACTGCCGGATATATTGGTATGAAAGTAGCTACTAAAGCCAATGTACGTACTGCTCAAGCTGCAAGAACCAGCTTAAGTAAAGCACTGCGTGTATCATTTACAGGTGGAGCTGTGATGGGCTTGGGTGTTTCAGGTTTAGCAGTACTTGGATTAGGTAGCTTATATATTATTTTAAAGCAATTATTTGCAGCAGATGCGGCCGTTGGCTCAGATGAAATGATTCGCACTATTGAAGTCCTGACGGGTTTTTCACTTGGAGCAGAATCTATCGCTTTATTTGCTCGTGTTGGTGGTGGTATTTATACAAAAGCTGCGGATGTTGGAGCAGATTTAGTAGGTAAAGTGGAAGCAGGTATTCCTGAAGATGATCCAAGAAATCCAGCCACTATTGCTGATAACGTAGGTGATAATGTTGGAGATGTTGCCGGAATGGGTGCGGATTTATTTGGCTCTTATGTTGCAACTGTATTAGCTACCATCGTTTTGGGACAGCAGACTGTTGTTGTTTTCGGAACTGACATATTGGGCGGCTACTCCCCTATTGTTCTTCCAATGCTCATTGCTGGTGTTGGAATTATTTTCTCAATTATCGGGACATGGTTTGTACGTGTTAGTGATGCAGCAGGTATCAGCACAGATATTGTTCAAAAAGCCCTTAACATGGGTAATTGGGGCTCTATTGTACTTACAGCAGTTGCTTCTGCGGGTCTTGTGTACTTTATCCTTCCTGAAGCCATGGAGCTTCGTGGTTTTATATTTACTAAATGGGGTGTATTGGGAGCTATAGGTGTTGGCTTGCTTGTGGGAGCCTTAATGAGCATTATTACTGAATATTACACCGCCATGGGAAAGCGCCCCGTACTTTCAATCATTCGTCAGTCCTCCACTGGTCATGCTACCAATGTAATTGGTGGGTTGGCTGTTGGTATGGAATCTACGTTTTTACCAATTCTTGTTTTGGCTGGGGGTATCTATGGTTCTTACTTATTTGCAGGATTATATGGCGTCGCTATAGCCGCAGCCGGTATGATGGCTACTACTGCTATGCAATTAGCGATTGATGCATTTGGTCCTATTGCTGATAATGCTGGAGGTATCGCAGAGATGAGTGAGCTGCCAAAAGAAGTTCGCGAAAAAACTGACGTATTGGATGCCGTGGGTAATACCACTGCTGCAACTGGTAAGGGTTTTGCTATTGCCTCTGCAGCACTTACTGCTTTAGCATTATTTGCAGCATTTGTTGGTGTAGCAATGCCCAACAATCAACATATTGACATCTACAAGGCTGATGTATTAGCTTCCCTATTTGTGGGAGGTATGATTCCACTTTTATTTTCTTCCTTAGCAATTCGTGCTGTTGGAGAAGCTGCCATGAGTATGGTTGAAGAAGTGCGCAGACAATTCAGAACTATACCTGGGATAATGGAAGGAACAGGAAAGCCAGAATACGATAAGTGTGTGGCAATTTCTACAGAAGCATCTATTAAGAAAATGATGCTTCCTGGAGCTATCACCATTGTTTCGCCTCTATTAGTTGGATTCTTATTAGGTCCTGAGGCACTCGGAGGCTTTTTAGCAGGTGCTACAGTAAGTGGTGTTTTAATGGGTATGTTTCAGAACAATGCAGGAGGTGCCTGGGATAATGCTAAAAAATCTTTTGAAAAAGGAGTAGAAATTAATGGAGAGACCTTCTACAAGAAATCAGAACCTCATAAAGCTTCTGTAACAGGAGACACTGTTGGAGACCCTTTTAAAGATACTTCTGGGCCATCCATGAACATCTTGATTAAATTGATGTCCATTGTATCGTTGGTAATTGCGCCTACATTAGCCCAATTGGAAGAAAAAAAGGAGTTACCTCCACCCCCTCCTCCTGTATCTCAACCCGCTGGAAAATTGTTTCAATACGATCCTTTACATATCTTCATTGAAGTAAAGAATAACGATAATTGTTAAGAAGCTAATCATAACCATTACAGAAGTCCTACTGTTTCTACAGTGGGGCTTTTTTTTGCTACCAAGATGTCGTAGCTTGAAACAGAATGCAGCGTATGGCCACCACATTGAAATCCATAAAACCAACTGAAAGCGAACTTGAAATCCTTTCCATTTTATGGGATAAGGGAGAAGCTACCGTAGCAGAAGTTCACGCTGCTCTTTCATCATATAAAAAAACAGGATATACCACCACCCTTAAATTATTGCAGTTAATGCTATTCAAGGGATTGGTTAATAGAAAAGAAATTGGCAGAAAGCATAGTTACTGGCCCACCGTGGATAAGAATAAATTATCCCTAGGGCTTACAGAAAAACTAATTGGATATTTATTTGATGGATCACCAGCTAAACTAGCTATGACTGCATTAGGCTCAGCAACATTCGATTGTAGAAAAGAAGATTTGCAGCAGCTTCAAGAAATAGTTAATAAAAAATTACAACAATAAAAGTGTCCTTAGTAGCAACGGGGGCACTTTTCAGAATATCGGTTTCCAAGTAAGAAGCCAATCACCAACTCATGTGTTCCATTATGGAAAGGCGAAAGTACATTTGCACCATTGTTTCGTATAAGGTCCCCGCTAACGGGAAGATCATATGAATAGCT
>CAINBK010000030.1:0-2694 GCA_903846615.1 uncultured Bacteroidota bacterium | reverse complement strand
TCTCCACCCACTATGGAGGGAACAAATACAAACACAAAGCAAATCAGCTGCAGAATCACTGAACCTACATAGCCATAGGCATAACCGCGCGCACTGATTCTATCTCGGTCCGCTGGTGCAGCAATTTCAGGTAGAAAAGAGTTGTAATAAACCCAGCTGGCCCAAAAGCCAACACAGGCTAGGATCATGCAGAGTATTCCCCAACCCAATGTGTGTTTTTCAAAAAAGAACAATCCACTGCATCCAAGGCTTCCCATGGTGAGGAAAAATCGCATGAATGATTTTTTATTTCCTTTAAAGTCAGCAATAGCCGAAAGTAAGGGTGAAAGACAAGCCACGATCAACAAGGCAACCGCAATGGTATAGTTGTATAATGCGGAGTTTTCAAAGGTTCGTCCTAAAAAAGTTACTGCGGTACGTGACACAGTCCGATCATCCACTGCAATTGCTTCAAAATACGCAGGAAAAATAGTGGAGGTAATTACCAGGTTGTAAGCGGAATTTGCCCAGTCGTACATAGCCCAGGCATTGACCACTTTCTTGGGGGCCGTTTGCATTGGTTGGTTTTGTTTACTAAATATAGGTAATTAACGGCTGAGCGTTCCGTTACTGATTAAAATCAAAAGCAGGATTCCTACCAAGATGCGATAGTAAGCAAAAAGCTTAAAGCCATTATGTTGTAAAAAACGAATAAAAAACTTAATAGCGATGATGGCTACCACAAAAGCTACCAAGTTCCCTATTGCAAATAATTGCAAGTGCGTAGGCGTGATGGTGGAAGCTGCTTTTAGAAATTTATATCCAGTAGCTGCGGCCATCGTGGGTACTGCTAAAAAAAATGAAAATTCAGCGGCAACTTTTCGGTCTAACTTCTGTTGCATTCCTCCAATAATACTGGCAGCACTTCTGCTAACACCGGGTATCATCGCCAAACATTGCCAGCACCCAATTAAAAAAGCAGATTTAGGAGTGACCTGTTCTTCCTCGTGTACAGAAGGATTTTTAAAAATAGTATCAATGAATAATAGCACTATACCTCCTGCCACTAGACTAATTGCAACGGTAAGCGTGCTTTCTAGTAATGAATCGATCCAATCAGAAAGTAAAAAACCAATGACCAGGGCAGGTAATACAGCAAGTGCCAGCTTGGAATAAAAGCGAAACCTATTTTCCATAGCCGAAGCAGGCATCAAAAATTTTTTCCAATATAATACTACCACCGCCAAGATGGCCCCCAGTTGAATACCTACTGTAAATAGTTTTGTGAAATCATCATCTGGAACTCCCAATAATTTTTCCGTAATAATCATGTGGCCAGTCGAGGAGATGGGCAAAAACTCAGTAAGCCCTTCCACAATAGCAATGAGGATTGCTTCCAGCAGCTCCATGCTTATTTTTTGAAAATGGCAACAATCTCAATCACAAGACCCGCTAAAATCAAAAGGGGAGCTACGGTAATTCGGATGGGGCTGTATACAGCTGCTTTATTAAAAACAGTGGGATCTGTGTTGCTTTGTCCACCCGACATTAGAAACATACCAAGGGCAATAAGGGCTAATCCGCCCAACATCCAACCATAATTCTTTTTTCCAAACAAGGATCCGCTCTCTGTACTCATGGGTAGAAATTTTGAATCAATAAAGTTCGTCCAGTTTCATCTTCAAATACTTGATTACACTCCGGTGCGTACTGAAAAGTGTTATTCCAATACCTAGTAAAATCAGGACAATAAAAAGCAGGAACAATCCACCTGTATCCCGAATGGCTTTTAATTCAGGTAATATCCCCTCTGCTACTAATACAAAGGCAAAAACAGCAACAGAAGCAATCATTCCACTGACCGCTCCGTTAACAATTGCTTTTTTGTTCATGGGCCATGCTATAAACCAGCGGGTAGCGCCCACCATTTGCATAGTCTTAATTAAAAAACGATTGCTGAACATCGCTAATCGGATGGTATTGTCAATCAATGCAATGACTACAGCTGCTAGCAAGAGTGCAACGGATAAAAGGATCATACTGATCCGCTTGATATTCTTATTAAGATTATCAACCAGTGCTTTTGGGTAGGCCACCTCACTTACATAAGTTTGTTTTTGCAAGTCAGCTTGAATACGAACCAGTGAATCTGCATTCATGTATTCCTGCTTCACTTTAAAGTTGATGCTATTCGGTAGCGGATTGGCATCCAGAATTCCATCCCAGGATTTATTACCGTCGGCCAAAAAGATTTCTCTGGCTTTTTCCTTGTTGACAAACTCAATTGATTTTACGTAAGGTTTGCCAGCGATATAAGTAAAAAGAGTAGCACTGTCTTTGGGGTTAAGGTCGCCACGCAGTTCAGCGCGCACTTCCACGCTTTCTTTGAAGTAGTCACCCAGTTTTGTTGCGTTGATTACCAACCATCCGATAATCCCGAGAAGGAGCAGCACCAGTGTAACCCCGAGGATTGACATAAAATAGGATGGTTTACCTCGTTTGATGGATGATTTTCCTGGTTGTGCCATAGGAGCAAATATAAAAGTTTAACGCTACAAACCGTATTTTTGGTGCCCTTATGGAGTACGATTTTCGACGAATAGAAAAGAAGTGGCAAACCAGTTGGAAAGAACATCAGGTATATAAAGTAACTGCTGATTTTAGCCGACCAAAATGTTATGTGCTGGATATGTTTCCTTATCCGAGTGGAGCTGG
>CAINBK010000029.1:0-3946 GCA_903846615.1 uncultured Bacteroidota bacterium | reverse complement strand
CAATTTTTTGACAGGCAATAGAACAAAGCGGTGTTTTTTCTGAGGGTTTCCAAACGCAAACATCACCGCAGACCCAGGAAAGCATACTGTTCCAACTCCATACAGCAACTGGAAAGTTAAAAGCAGAAATAATCCCAACGACTCCAAGTGGGTGATATTGTTCGTACATACGGTGTCCGGGACGCTCGCTATGCATGGTTAACCCGTGTAATTGTCTTGAGAGTCCCACTGCAAAATCACAGATATCTATCATCTCTTGTACTTCTCCCAAGCCCTCTTGTAAGCTTTTTCCCATTTCAAAAGATACCAGTTCGCCCAACAGTTGTTTATGCATTCTTAAAGCTTCCCCAATTTGCCGTACAATTTCTCCCCTTTTAGGGGCAGGCACTAAGCGCCAAATTTTGAAAGCATCGACTGCAGTTTGAATAGCTTTTTCATAATCCTGTTTAGTGGCAGGTAAAATAGATCCAATTACTTCACCATTCACAGGTGAGATGGATGTAATGGGTTCAGCTGAAGAACTTGCCCAATTAAGACCAGTACTGACGCCAGGATGCGCTGAAGTTGATGAGAACCAAGTTGAAAAATTCATTGCAATCAGTTTATTGATTATTTTTTTTGTTCGAATTAATCAAGGGAAGAACGCCAAAGCTAATGACTCCTCCGAAAAGGATCACCGCAGTTTGCACTAGCCATAATATCCATCCAAAAGCTAGGGCACTTGTATAATCTAAGCCGTAAAGTTGCATTGTGTGTAATACAAGGTAAGCATATACGCCTATTCCGCCTGGTGAAACAATCATCCCAACACTGCCTACGGAAAGAATCGTGAGTGCTTCAGTGATTCCATAGTTTTTTGTTGTATCAAATGCCATAAACCCCATATAACCTGCAGATAGATATAAAATCCAAATAGCAAGGGTTAATCCTAAAAAACGTTGCGGGTAGTTTATTTTTTTTACGGATAGTAAGCCATTCAAAATACGCTTGCCAATACCAATTAATTGTTGACCAAGCTCACTACGTTTTTTATTTTTCCAAACTAACCAACCGATCCCTGCCAGTAAGATCAAAATAATGATCCAGCTTTGATTGTTTTTTTCAACGACAGGGGAGGAGGTTGTTGTTTTTTCAAATGCTACGGTTATATTCTCATATAATTCCGGTTGAAGCCCAATGGTAAGTCCAAATACAATAAGTAGACATACTGCATCGAACAGGCGTTCCACGATTACTGTACCAACCAGTTTTTCTACTTCTACTTTTTCATAGCGTGATAATGCAGTGCAACGAATAAATTCTCCTAAGCGGGGTACCCCCAGATTGACCAGGTATCCAATCAGAACGGTCAAGAATGTATTTAAAGCCTTAACATTATATCCCATAGGATCAACCAGAAGTTTCCATCTTAATCCCCTCAAATAGTGACTTAATAACAATAGTAGCGACACCGGTACAATCAACCACAATTTTGCGTCCTTAAAGGAAGCTTTGAGTTGAGTCCATTTTTCATGGTCTAATTCCCTTAAGGATAACCAGGCAAAGACCAACCCTATTCCTAGGAAAAGGATGTATTGTAGGCTAGTGGTAATGAGACGTTTAGACATTTCAGAATGCAAATTAGTGTGGTTGACCGATTAATTTGTTAACTTCGCAAACCTTATGACTGCAAAAAAACGAATCCTGTTCATTGCAAATGAGATGTCTCCTTACCTGGAGCTGACCGAGTTTGCGGAAATGGTCAATAAGTTGGCTATCAAGGCTAATGATAGTCAGTTTGAGGTTCGCTGCATAATGCCTCGGTTTGGTGTAATTAATGAAAGAAGGCATCGTTTGCATGAAGTTGTTCGTTTATCTGGTATTAATGTTTCTGTGGATAACGATGATCTTCCTCTGCAGATCAAGGTTGCCTCCCTTCCAAGTGCCCGTTTACAAGTTTATTTTTTGGATAATGAGGAGCTTTTCAGACGCAAGTTCGTTTTTCATGATGAGAATGAGAAATGGTTTGATGATAACGACCTGCGAACTATTTTCTTTTGTAAAGGTGCCATGGAAACCGTTAAAAAGTTTGGATGGCCTCCTGACGTAATTCATTGTAGTGGTTGGATGACAGGTTTAATTCCTGCCTACCTCAAAACACTTTATAAAAAGGAACCTGTCTTTGCTCATAGCAAAGTCGTCTACACAATTGGTCAAAATACCTTCAAGGAAAAACTAGGTGCTGGATTCTTAAAAAAGGCCTTGATTCATCCTTCTTTGAAGGAGAAAGATCTAGAGGTTTTCAAAGAAGGCACTAACACAGCCTTACAAAGAGGTGGAGCCAGCTTTGCAGATGCCATTACATTTGGTGCAGAAAAGATTGAGAAAAAACTTACTGAAGAATTTACCAAAGTGAGAGGCAAAAAAACACTTCCATATAGTGAGGATGGGGATTTAACAGAGTATTTACAACTCTACACCGACCTTGCATCTAAGTAAATCTGAATACCCATTACTAATGCATTCTAGAAATTTATTCTCCTTATCTCTTTTACTTCTTCTGTTGTCTGGTTCTCTTTTACAGGGATGTACTAAAATCAATGATTCCACTTCACTGGGCAGCGGACTTATTCCACCCGTAGATAATATTTCCACTTTTGAAACTCTATTGTCAACTGAAACTGACAATTTTTTATTACCTGATTCCACGCGCGTTCTTTCCACTGATTTGATGGCATTGGGATATATCAGTCAAGACGATGCATTTGGGCAACTCAAGGCTGACGGTTATTTCTCTGTTCTTCCGCCTAATATTATGATCTATCCTTTTTATCAGAAGGATTCATTAGTAGCAGTGGACTCGGTAATTCTGTCTTTATCCTACCAGGGAGTATACGGTGACACTAATTCTGTTTCCCGTCTTCGTGTTTTTGAAATTTCGCAACAGGCTGGCTTTAATGATACAACGTTATATCGTTATGATCACCCTGATTTTGTAGTGAATCCACTTGAATTGGGTAGCAAAACCTACACATTAAAGCGGCTAAAAGACACAGTGACCGTCATCCGCAGACGTGATACAACCAAGTTGGTTAATGTATTGAGAATCCCACTAAATAATTCATTTGGAGTTCGATTGACCAACTATGATACCAGTGCAACTGCTAATGGGGGTTATCGTAGTGATTCAACTTTTAAAAAACTTTTTCGAGGCTTTGCGATTAAGTCGGATGCTACAGGTAATGGGTTGACTTATATTAACCCTACGGACGCAAATACCAAATTAATCGTGTATTACAGGGTCAGAAAGAATGGTAGCCTAGACACTACTTTTACAGAGTTCTTCCAAAGTAAAAGCACGCTAGCAAACTTGGTAAAACGAACTCCTGGAGGAGAGTGGTCCACTTATTTGACCAATAACCAGACACGTGACGACAAGGTCTTTATAGCTTCCACCCCTGGTTCTTACGCAACCATTAATATTCCTGGCCTGGATACACTTAGTAATGTGGTGGTTCATAAGGCAGAATTGATATTGACTCCCTTGGCTACACCCCAACAAAGTTCTTTTGTCTTTCCACAACGCCTTTTACTAGATCGTATTAATGCGCGCGGGGATACCGCATTGACCTTTGATTTGGATATGGGTATCAGGGACAATTATGGCACTTTCGCATACGATAATGGTCGATTCGGCGGTAATATATTGCGTGATAGTACTTATCGATTTGATATTACTCGTTATGTACAAAAAATTGTAACTAACGACTCTTCCAACTTTAAGCTAAGGGTATACGCTCCAGGCAGAACCAACCTCTTCTCACCCTTGTATAGATACTGGGGGGCTGTCTATGTAAATGATCTAGTTGCCTATGGTAGAGCTGTATTTGCAGGGGGTAATTATATTAATCCCAGCAAACGATTAAGGTTGCGCATAATTTATTCAAAGCCTTAGTTTTTCAATCTT